>CAITYU010000589.1 GCA_903896675.1 uncultured Planctomycetaceae bacterium | reverse complement strand
GTGGTTGACCGCACATCGATTGTCGACTGAGCCTGGATACGGCCGGAGATTTCTGCGGCACCTGCGGCTCGGACCTGAACCGAACCGGTGCCGCTTACGAGGTTATCGGAGACGACGCTGAGTTCACCGATTTGGCCGCCGAGCAGCATGCCTCCGGAGGAGGTTAACCGGACTGTGGCACCGGCATTGAGGCTGCCGCCGCTGAGTCGGACCGGGGCGCCACCGCGAACCGGCAGTTCATCGTCCGCCAGAAGGTTGCCGTTTTCATCCACCCATGCTCCGTCGGCGTTGATCAGGTAGCCATTGAAGTCGATCATGCGGCCGGAAGCGTCGAGCAGAATTCCCTCGGCGTTGGACTTGAGGAAGAGCTGTGAGAGTGTGATGGAATCCGAGGCTGACGACGTCGAATTCACCAACACCTGATCGCTGGCTCGCAGCAGGCCGTCGAGGAGGATTTTTCCGGATGAAGTGGTATTCAGATCCGCTTCCGTGCCAGCGGCGTCTACAACGCCGTAGACGCGAACGGTGCCGGCTGAGGTCAGCTGGATTTCCGGAGTTGGGGTGACGACCGCGAGCGAAGACGCGGCGTCGGGCATGGTGCGGAGGGAGCTGAGGCCATTGATCAGGATTTCGGATGCGGGGGAGTCAGCGGCATTCAGTCGCAGGGCACCTGTCGCCTGCAGCAGTGCGCCGCGGGTAACCATCAGGCCGTTGTTGTCGGGGCCGGTGCCGCCGATTGCCAATTGTGCCGCGTTGATACTGACTTCAGCAGAGCGGCCTGTCCACGTGGTCTGGCCATTGCTGGTGAATGAAGCGCCGCCGAGCAGGGAGCCGACGACTTCGACATTGCGTCCGATAACGCGGAGCAGGCTATTGTCCCCGCTGACTGCCAGTCTTGTTCCAGCAGGGATGGTTACAACGCCAGTGGCGGCGTCGAGCAGTAGTTCGCTGACGGCCTGAATCTGGACACCTTGAGAGACCTGTCCGCCGGAGCCGTTGGAGACCAGTCGACCGAGCGACAGGTCGCCGGTGGTTGCGATTTTCCAGCGAGAGTTGCTGCCTGACTGAGAGGCCGTGAAGTTATGGATCTGTGGACTGTTGGGGGAGTTGATCAGGACGGAGCCGGCGGTGGTGAATCGTCCGGTCAGCCGCAGGTCATTTGCGGCATTCAGTTGCACTTCGTAGTCGGTCGGGGAGGCCGTAGCGCCTGTGGTTGTCAGTAATCCGTCGAAGTGGACAGAGGGGCCGGTGAGTGTGATGGTGGCGGCGCTTCGCAGCTGGCTGGTTTCCGCGGTTGCCTGAATGGATCCGGATGTTGCCGTGACAAGCAGATTCGTTGGCGCGGTATTGAGGCCAATCGGCCCGTCAAGTAGTACGGTTCCGAGCGCTGTGAGAGTGATTGTGCCTGCGGCATCGACGTGGCTGACATCCTGAAGTGTGAGGTCCCCACCCACTGCTTTCAGTGTCAGATTGCCACCAGCCCGAACGTCGTTGCGAATGCTGAGGTCTCCGGTAGCCTCGACAGTAACGTCACCCTTCTGCGAAATCAGTTCGCCCTTCACGTTCATATTCTGAACGCCGGACAATGAGATGGATTGGGAAACGACTTCGATGGAGCCGCCCAGGTCAAGTTCGAAGGAGTTGGCTTTGAAGTTGTTCGATTGTGAATTCATCACGAATGCGGACTCGGCGAGGATGCGGTTGCCGATATAGATTTTTGACGCGCTGGACGCACCCACAGGTACGCGGAGTGTGACGGTGGAACCGGTTCCGGAGGCATACAAGCCGTAGATATCGGTCGCAGAGACAGACGGAGTAAGCACGCTGATACCGGACTGGGAAGAGAGCAGCATGCGTCCATCAATGCCGCCGGTTCGCACGCTTCCCGAACCCATCACGAGCAGACCGATGCCCGAGAATTCGTCTCCGGAGACAGCCTGAGCGATGCCTGCGGAGATGTTGAGCGTCTTACCGGAATAAACTTCCTGGCCGATGCGAACGCGGTTGCTGGCGTTGATTGTGAGTGACGCAGCACCGTCGTAGCGGGCAACGTTATAGCCGGTGGTTTCTCCGGCGGAGTTTTGAGCGAGGAACACCTGTCCGCCGGAGGCGACATACCCCTGGAGATCAACACTTTGAGCAGAGTCAAGCAAAATCGACCCATCGGGGTCGCTGGTGCTGATGCCGCCGCCTGCGTAAAGCTCGATGCCAAGGCCACTTGCGTGCGTGCCTCCTGAAATTGAGACTGACTTGCTGGCACGGAGGAACGTGCCTTTTTTCACTGGATTTCCGTTGATATCGACGGTGTCGGTCCCGATGAGGACTCGGCCGC
>CAITYU010000588.1 GCA_903896675.1 uncultured Planctomycetaceae bacterium | reverse complement strand
GCCGATGCCGATGCAGGCTCGACTGTACCGCGTGATTCGCCCGTCAGAAAATTGTCAACACGGGCCTGCTCCTGAAGTTTTTCGAAGGTTTCACCGACCATCCGCTGAACTTCTCGCTCCGTAAGATCCGCATGCAGTTGGGCTTCCACGTCCGCCATGTCATGCTCAACCGGTTCCGTCAAGCCTTCAAACTTCAATATGGCATACTGGCTCGGCCCCACCTGGATGACCCCGGAGAGTTCCCCTGGCTGCTTCATCCGAAACGCTGCGGTACGCAGGTTTTCGTGAGCCCCTGAGTTCTTCCGGATCGGTGGAATTACCCCGCCCAAAGCGCGACTGTTGGGCTCCATCGAATAATCCCTGGCCAGACTCTCAAAATCATCCGGATTGCTGCGAGCCTTCTCCCAGATCTCCGTCGCACGCCGCACATTGTCCAGAACAATCATCCGCGCCTTCACTCGCGGCCCGTAATTGTCCTCGTATGCCTCCTGAATCATCTCCCGCGTAATCGTGACATCACGACCCGCCAGTTTCCGCAGTGCCAGCATCGGCCAGATCACATCTCGACGATACTGCTGAGGTGTCAGCTTCCGCTCCGCCTCCAGCATCTTGTACCACTGATCCACCGCCAACCCGAATTTTTTTGAAATCTCGAGAATTTCCTGATCCACCTCCGACTCCGTCACTGTCAGACCTCGTCGCGAACATTCCTGCTGGATGATCAGGCGATTGATCATGTTCTCCAGAACTTCCCGCCCGTGACGCTCAACACACTCCCGTGCCAGAGCATCCCACGTGATCGATTCGCCGTTCACTCGGGCATACGAAGGCTTCGTTGGATCACTTCCTTCCGGCGATACGGCAGACCGCTTCGTTGGCTGTTCGGCGGCCTGACCGTCCCGGGCTCGCCACACCTGCATGCCAACCCCGCCCGCCAACAGGATGATCAGGGTTCCGCCCAACAGCAACCCGACTCGACTGGTTCGCGCGGGTACAGTAGCAGTGACAGGGACCTGGTCTTCCATGACGAGACTCCGGATTCTCATTGAAAAGGCAGAGGCACCCGGCTAAACCATTGCCGGCCTCGAGCAGCAGAAACGGCGCAAGTGCCGTCTCCGCCTCCCAGTAACCTCGCCGGGTTATACGGGGTTTTTCAAAAAAACGTCAAGTTCGCTTTTTGCTCCAATCTACCGGTGGTCTCGGTTTGAGAAATCACCGATTTCTGCTATACTCACGGCTTCTCTACGGTCTGCCGTAACTTGTTATAGCAGATAGTGTTACGTTCGGGTGCCAGGACGCAGCTCGAAAAGTTCTGTGGCAGACGATCAATCAGGAGTGCATCAGCTTGTCTACCGACGGTTCCGCGGCCAATTCTCCAGCCTCGAGTGACGTGCGTGTATTTCGGACGGACATCCAGTCTGAAATGCAGACCAGTTACCTGACGTACGCAATGAGCGTGATTATCAGCCGGGCACTGCCGGACGTGCGCGACGGTCTGAAGCCTTCGCAGCGACGCATTCTGGTCGCCATGAATGACCTGAATCTCAGTCCCGGCGCCGGCCGCAAGAAGTGTGCGAAGATCGCCGGCGATACCAGCGGCAACTATCATCCTCATGGCGAGGGCGCTATCTACCCGGCACTCGTCCGCATGGCTCAGGACTGGGTCATGCGTGAGGTGCTGATTGACAAGCAGGGGAACTTTGGATCGCTGGCAGGTCTGCCCCCGGCTGCCATGCGTTACACCGAAGCACGTTTGTCCTCAGCAGCAGCAGAAATGCTGAGAGATCTGGAACGCGAGACCGTCGACTTTGCGCCAACCTATGACAATGATCGGCTCGAACCCGTCGTCCTGCCGGCTCGTTTTCCCAACCTGCTCGTGAACGGCTCAAACGGCATCGCCGTGGGCATGGCCACCAGCATTCCGCCGCACAATATGGCGGAGGTTTGTGAGGCCGTGATCCGGGTGATTGATCGTCCGGACGTGACTCTGGATGAACTGCTGGAAGTCATGCCGGGGCCGGATTTCCCCACAGGCGGCATCATCTGCGGTGGCATGGGCATTCGGCAGGCCTACCTGACCGGTCGTTCCACACTGGCACTCCGCTCAAGAACACACTTCGAAACTGAAAAGAATTCGGACGTTATCGTCGTCACCGAAATCCCCTACATGGAGACTCGCGACCGCATCCGTGAAAAGCTGGAATTGCTGGTTGCCGAGGACCGGATCGCAGGGATTTCTCGTATTGTCGACCTGACGGACCGCAATGTGCCACCATGGCAGGTGCGTCTGCACATCGTGCTGAAGCGTGATGCTGACAAGGAGGTCGTCCTGAATCAGCTCTATCAGTTTTCACCTTTGCAGGCCACGGTCAGTGTGATTCTGCTGGCCCTCGACGGTAATCGGCCGCAGTTGATGACGGTGCGGATGCTGCTGGATGCATTCATTCGTCATCGTGTGGATGTGATTCGACGTCGCACAGAGTTTCTGCTCCGTGAAGCGCGACGACGCAAGCACACCGTCGAAGGGTTGCTGCTGGCCCAAACGGACATTGATCGAATCATCCGCACCATTCGTGAATCCGCCAGCCGTGCCGCTGCGAGGGACGCACTGCAGCAGGTTGCGATTCCGGCTCCACTGGTATCCCGGGCACTTGGAGAATCCGGCTACGCATCCTACGTTTCAGAGAATGGTGAGGCCACTGAGTATTTCCTGTCGGCCAATCAGGCCGAAGCCATCGTTTCAATGCAGCTTGGGTCGCTGGCAAATCTGGAGCGTGAGAAGCTGGCGGCCGAGCATCAGCATCTGCTGGAGAATATCTCCGAATATCTGAAATTGCTGTCCGATGAAGCTCATCTGCGAGCAGTGGTGCGCAACGATATGGAAGAGCTGCGTGCTCGATTTCCGGATCGACGACGCACCACAATTTCCGAGGAAGAACTGGGTGACTATGACAAGGAAGCTCTGATTGCCGAGCAGCCGATGGTGGTGACATTATCACAGCGCGGCTACATCAAGAGGACGCCTCTGGAAGTCTACGAAGCTCAGAATCGTGGTGGCAAGGGAATTCGCGGAGCGTCGACTGACGAAGAAGATCCCATTGCTCACCTGTTCGTCTCCAGTACTCACGACTTTCTGCTGTTCTTCACGGACTGCGGCCGCGTGCACTGGCTGAAGGTCTACGATCTGCCACTGCAGCAACGTACCGGAAAAGGTCGTGCGCTGGCCAATCTGCTGGAGTTTGACGAGGGCGAGGGTGTGGCAAACTGTTTCAGTGTGCGACATTTCCCCGACGACAAGTACCTCGTCATTGCAACTCGACAGGGCATCATCAAGAAGACCGCACTTTCGGCCTACGGGCGCCCCATGAAAGGCGGGATTATTGCCATTCGACTGGACGACGGTGATGCCCTCGTGGATGTACGAATTGTGCAGGGAGATCAGGATCTCGTACTGTCGACATCCGGCGGGATGGCTATTCGCTTCAATCATGAAGATGTGCGTCCGATGGGCCGAGCGACTCGGGGGGTCAAAGGCATCACACTGTCAAACGACGAAACAGTTGTTGGTATGGTTGTGGCCGACTCGGACCGCACGCTGCTCAGCATCTGCGAGCAGGGTTTTGGCAAGAGAACTCCGTTCGGAACAGCAGAGTCGACGACTGCCGAACAGACGTTGCCGGATGACGGCTTGACGCTCGCTGAAGACCCAGCGGTCCCCGAGACTGCGGAGGAGGGCACCGACGAATCGTCACCGGGCAGCAATATGCGGTATCGTCGCCAGCGTCGTGGCGGCAAGGGGTTGCGGGATATCAAGACGACAGCTCGAAATGGCCGCGTTGTGGATGTGCTGTCTGTCACTGATGATGATGAAGTGCTGATGGTCACATCGCGCGGAAAGATTCAGCGTATTCGAGCTGCCGACATCAACACAATTGGCCGAAATACTCAGGGAGTCCGCATTATTCGACTGGATGAAGGGGACTCGCTGGCGTCCTGTGCCGTAATTCCCGGCGATGTGGTTGTAGAGGCAGCGGCGAAAGCCGCAGCGGCTGAACAGTTGCCAACACTTCCAGGCACCGCTCAGAAACCCGCAGTGCTGCCTGAATCTGAAGCGACGGCCGACGGTGGCGATCAGACCTGATTTGCCGCGGGGCGACGTGCGCTGATTGTCAGACCCGGGCCCTGTCCGCACCATGCGAGGATGATGGCGACGGGGGCCGACAGCAATTGCAGAATCAATCGAGGCTGCTCGGGATATCTCTGCAACCACGCGGCCAGCCTGCTTCCCGGAAACGCTCGATTCAACAGGACTCCAAGACTGCCCCACGCTCCGATCAGGGTGCGGTGGTGTTCGATATGAATCTGTTCGTACCCGGTATCCCGCAGAATCCGCAGAATCGACTGCGGATCAAAGTGCTGCAGGTGTCTGGGCAGGTCAAGAGAATACCATGCTGAGCTGAACAGGCGCGCTTCGAGAGAGGCTGCATTCGGGACGCTGAAAAGCAGTCGCCCGCCGGGTTTCAGAACCCGGTGGATTTCGGTCAGCGTCTGCACGGGGTCCGGAGTGTGCTCGAGGACCATCCACGCTGCGACCAGATCAAATGACTGAGCAGGCAGGCTGGCCGATTCCAGTGTCCCCGTAATGACGAGCAGGCCAGCCCTTCGCGCGGCATCGGCAGGTGCGGCGCACAGTTCAACCCCGCAGACAGACCATCCGACGGCCTGAAGTTTCAGCAGCCATGATCCGGCAGCACATCCCAGTTCGAGAACAGCCTGAGGAGGCTGAGACTGGGCTGCGGCGGGCTGCGGCACAGGCTGAGTGCGATCGTCAGTGAGCCAGTAGTAGAGTCGTCGCAGTCCCGGCATGTGTCTCAGTGGCAGCCAGCGGAGATACCATGGACGGCGGTTTGCCGCAGCAGCAGCATTGTGGTTTGATTTTTGAGCAGGCACATCCGGCGACGACTGGTGTGGAGCATACCCGGTTGGGTAACAGTCTGCGAGGCATTCATCTGCCGGCCGCGGATTGAGATACCGATGACCGCAGTGCTGGCACCGGACCACGTCAAACCGTCCCGAAAGGCCGCATCGCACGTCGCTGCCGGAGAGCATTGGCTGGCAGGCCGTTTTCAGACAAAGAGGACAGGCAACAGGCAGCAGAGTGAGGGCCGTCATGGGAGGCTCCGACAACACACAGGCGGTACGAAAAAGTACCGGGACGGGCTGCAGAAATGACGTTTAGTGCCAGTCACGCCGAACTCTCCACCAGACTCGCAGCAGAAGCGGGGTCTGAACGAAAGCCACTGCAACCGCGTAACCCAAAGCAATCCCATTGACGCCGTAGATCCATCCCAGTGAAAGCTGCGCAACCGCGGTGGTCAGGTTGGAAATCACTGAGGCTGCAAGAAACGGATCTCGTTTGTGGGCACGCACATACAGATTAGCGCAGAGTCCGGGCTGATTTGCAACGAAACCGAGTGCGAGGACGGCAGCGGCGGCTGAGGGCAGGAGTCCGGCCGAGAGCATTCGTGCCAGAGCATGGCTGCTGTCCTGCGAAAGCCAGATGATGGAAACAAGCCCCGCAGCGGCCAGCGTGATGAGCAGCATCGAAGTTCGAGCACTTTGGAAGAAGATCTGGTCGAGGGCGGCAAACCGGCGTTCTGCAATCAGACTTCCAAACAGTGGACGTCTGGTTTCGACCCACGCCAGCGCCGCTCCCTGAGCCGCCGTAAGAATACTCCATGTCATTCCCAGTCGCGCTGCATCTCCCTCCGGTTGCCGGCGGAAGACAAACAGCAGCGGTAATTGAATTGCCAGCCAGAGCATGACGCCCTGTACGGCAATCCGCCATTGCAGTGGCAGTATCTCATCACGCCAGTTCAGGGCGGGAGCCCCGTCAATTTCATCTGCGAATTCCCCGAAAAACCCGGCGTAGTGGCGATGAATCAACCACAGGTCACCGAGCAGTCGAATGGTGGCTGAAAGCACGAGAGTCCACAGGCCACAGCCTGTCAGCAGGCAGACCCAGACTGCGAGGCTGCCGGCAACAGCCTGCCAGAACCGGGTTTTGTTCAGCATTTCGACCTGATGACAACCTTCGAGGATGGAGAGCCACGGCAGCTGAGTGAGTTGCAGGGCGGTGACAGCCACGAGGGCCAGCCATGGAAACTGCCAACTGACGGCGGATCTGCCGGCAATTACGACATCCGCACCCGCAGCCGGCTGGCCACTGAAGAAATACAGGCCGGATGGAAACAGGACGACCAGGAAAACGACAGCGGCAATCCGGTACCAGCGACTCATGAGCCGGCCAAGGGAAATCAACCGATTGCGGGCATCTGTCCGACCGACCAGTCGGCCATTCTGCAGCTCGAGCCCGGCCCATTCATGGCTGGCCATGTTGATGATCACGACGTGAAGGCCCAATTCGATCAGCACCTGCATCCCCAGCAGACTGCTGAATGCATAGTAGTAGTCACGAGCGGCAGGCAGCAGGCAAGCCATCAGAAGGATCTGAGTCAGCGGTCCGGTAAGAACCTGCCAGACACGGGCAAACACGGAAAAGGCGATGGCACGGCGGAGTCCGGAGGAGCCATTGAGGGACGTATCTGTGCCAACAGGCGGGTGGCATGTGGAAGAGGGAGCAGTTGAAGACTGGCCGTTGCTGGTCAACGTGGCGGACTCCGGTGTGACACCCACGCTCAGTTTGCCCGAATCCGGGCGATTCGACTCTAACGCAGTTGTGCTTTACAGACAATACGCGACAAGCGACGTCAATCGCTGAAAAAGGTGACAGTTTGCCAGGGATTTCAGCCTGCTGCCGGGGGGTGGCCCCGACCGCTGCGATCGGGGTCTGTCCGAGAATACGTGTTGGGCATCTGTCGGATGCGGCCAATGCCATTGGAATCCCCGCGTTTGGCACGTTTTTTGCTGCAACAAAGGAAAACGGTTTATTCCTTTCGCTGTGATTGACGTCATGTCGCTATTTTCAGACTGGGAAGTATCGAATTCTGCTGCTGCGACGCTGCCTGGCGGCGGTGAATCCAGCGGTTTTAGTCAGCGTGATAGTGCTGCAGGTGGTCTCGAGTTGCAATCCGCCGAAGCAGAGTGGTCGAGCGTCTGCCCAGCGCTGACGGAGGACGTCTGGAAGCGACTTCACAGGGGACTTGAGCAGTGGTTTCAGGCGGTTTCGAGTCTGCTGAATTGTCTCGCGGCCGGCCAAAAGCTGCCGAGTGAACTTGAGCGACTGCTCAGTGGCAGTCGAAGGCAGCAGTTTGATCGGTGGCAATCGAGCTATGCTTACCGAGGCAGTCGGGCGGTGACATGGTTGTGGCCGGGTGCGGTGGATGTCATGCTGCAGGTGGATGGTTCGCTGCAGATCATGGACTGTGACCTGTCGCTGCCGTCCGGCCTTGAGCGACTCAGAATTCCCAATTGCCGCAGCGTGTCGGACAGCAAAGCGCAACTGCGACAGCAACTGTTTGGTTTGGGCGGGTTTCCGTGGGGCAGCGGTCGTGTGGTATTGCTTGATCCGAATTCATCCTGTGCTTCAGGGCGGTGTAATGAGTTTCTGTCATGGCTGCTGGATGCTCAGTTGGTGACGACATCAGATCTGAGCGTCGAGCGTGGCGAAGTCAGAGTGCGACATGGCAAGAGCTGGCTCCCGGTTGACGCTGTCATACGGCGGGTTGATGACGAGTTGCTGGATCCCAACTGCGGACGCCCGGATTCTCTGGTCGGAGTGCCGGGACTGGTGCGGAGCTGGCAATCGGGGCTGGTGAGTGTGTTCAACCCTCCGGGCACCGGGCTTTTGCGATGTCGCAGCGTGGCAGCCCTGATCCCTGAATGTATTCGCGTATTTCTGGGGCAGCAACCGCTGCTTGACACTGCGCCAGCCCTCAGCCTTGAAGATCCCGTTGAGCGGACGCGGATCTTTCGCAACGCAGGCCACTACGCCATTCGTACGGACGATCCCATGCATCCGGCGCGACCGTGGTTTGGGGGAAGTTCGGACCTGCGTCAGTTGGAGCAACTGCGTCGGCGAATTGATGCCGATCCGTCCCGCTGGATTGCTCGCCCGTTACCCGTGCCGAATCCCGGTCGCCTGAACCTGCGGTTCTTCGGTTCACTGCACAGGGGGTTTTCCCTGCTTCCGGGGACCCTGATAAGAAGCTGTGAAGTCGACGGCGGGGCGAGGATGGTAATCAGCGAGGATACTGACGTTCAGCCCGTCTGGCGCACCCGGCAGTCCTGAGTGATTTGTTCAGCCGGAAGTCCCCCAGAGTGAAGTGACGGGAACGCCATCTTCGACGATGGGTACCGGTCGATTCTCTGCATTCGGGACTCGCAGTTCCGGATCAATTCCCATTGCGTAGTACACTGTGGCGGCGAGGTCTTCCGGGCGAACCGGAGTTTCGATCGGGTAGGCTGCATCTTTGTCTGATGCGCCGTGGAGGGTGCCTCCGGGAATACCCGCCCCCGCGATAAGTCCGGAGAACAGAGTGCTCCAGTGATCACGTCCCCATTGTGGATTGGCTTTGGGTGTGCGTCCCATCTCACCAACGGCAACCACAAGTGTCTCAGCGAGCAATCCGCGATCTTCAAGGTCTGAAAGCAGTGCTGCGCATGCCTGGTCGAAAGTGGGCATGAGGTGTCGTCGTACATCATCACTGTTACGATGGGAATCCCAGCTGTATCCGTCGACACAGTCGTAGTGGACAGTGACATAGCGCACACCGGCTTCCACCAGTCGGCGTGCCATCAGTGCAGACTGGCCGAACAGGTGACGTCCATAACGATCGCGAAGTCCGTCCGGCTCTTCGCGAATGCTGAGTGCAGCGCGGGTCCGTGGGGAAGTCATCAGTGAAAAGGCGCGCTGGCGAAATGCGTCGAAGCCGTCTGGTTTTCCGGTCTGTTCGAGGTTCCGAACCTGAAGGTCAAACTGCTGCAGCAGCGACTGCCGACGGTGCAGTCTGGCGGGAGAAACATCATCGGGGGCTTTGAGATCAGCAATCTGAAATGACAGTTCATCATCCGAGCAATCGCGCCAGTAGGGATTATCCTGCAGGCTGCGTTTCGGGACGGAGGTGGTCAGGGGATTGTAGCGGGGACCGAGCCAGCCAGCGTGTTCACCGGGTCTGGGGTACTGACCTTTTTCCTGCAGGGCGCCGAGCGAGTTGGGCAGCACCATGTAAGCAGGGAGTTCGGCGCCGAGTCCGGCCTGCTGTTGATTGGTGTATTCGACGACCGAGCCGATGGAGGGCCAGTCTTTGGGGGTTGGTGAGAATCCGCCACCGACAGGGACATGCCAGCGTTTGCCTGTCTGCAGGTAATGGCCACCACCACTGTGGTCGTTGAATGAGTGTGAAAAGTTGCGAACGATGCAGTACTTATCAGAGACTGCAGCCAGGCGCGGCAGGTACTCACTGATCAGCAGATCCGGCGTGCGACAGGCAATCGGGCGAAAAGGTCCACGGATCTGTTCCGGAGCCTCTGGTTTCAGGTCAAACGTTTCAAGCTGACTGGGACCACCGAACAACATCATAAAGATGACGGATTTGGCCTTCACTGACGGCTGTGAAATCGCCTGAGCAGCCAGCAACTGAGGCAGTGACAAGCCGAAC
Organism: uncultured Planctomycetaceae bacterium; assembly: GCA_903896675.1. Taxonomy (GTDB): domain Bacteria; phylum Planctomycetota; class Planctomycetia; order Planctomycetales; family Planctomycetaceae; genus SXXK01. The sequence goes on along the minus strand of CAITYU010000588.1, from coordinate 2,635 downwards.
AGGCCGGTACCGGCAGTGAGCACCTTGCGACGGGTCACACCGTCACAGGCGGAGTGCGGCAGGCCATGAATGGAAAGCATCTGAGCCCTCCGGTGCGAAAGTCCGGGCAGTTGGAAGGACGGGTATCAGCCGTCATTCTGAGCCAGCGACAGCCCGATCGCAATGCCGAGAACTCGGATTTTACCCGGAAGCTGCAACCCCGCGACAATTACTGTGTCCGGCCCGGCAGCGTCAGCAGATCAACGAGGACGATGACGCGGATGAGTGCCACGCACGTACATTCGCTGGCCGCGATCGTGCATTGTGCAGCGTGAGGGATCCAGATCTTCGCAGTAGAGATTGTCGAGGCGAGGTGTGGATCTGAGGCGGTCGGAGAGATCGTCGATTCCCGAATAGGCGCGCTCGCTTCCGGGCATGCACTGGCAGCCGGACAGCAGCCCTGTCAGCAGCAGCAGAAGTCCCGCGAACGTTGTGCGCATTTTCGAAGCCCTTTCGAGGTACGGTTCCACAGCGGCGGCTAAGAGCCGTCGGTGGTGATATCGGCTGCAGGCTGGTATGGAACTCTGACAGGAAGCCCGACAAATCCCGCAGACATTAAAATCGGAAAACGTGAACCAGTGCGACCCCGGCGAGTCCCGCAGAATCTGCCGATCGCGGGCTGCAGAGCGATGCGGTGCCGGAACTCCCGTTGTCGTCTGCGACATTCCTGAACAATGCTCGGGTGGTAGCCACAGCCTCCATTCAGCGGTACACTGTCGCCTGAGATCGCCGCTGCTGCCTGTATTTCAGTGCATCAGTGCAGTCGAACGATACGGGAATTTGTGCTGGTGTGCTGTGTCGTCGGGAGCATCCGCCATGGGGCAGTTCAGTGCCGCACTGCTGAAGTGTTTTCTGATCAGGCTGTCAATTCTGCTGCTGCCTGTCACGTTGTGCAGCGCAGAGGAATCGACGGACGTTTATCAGCAGGTTCTGAAGCCGATTCTGAGAGACCGCTGCTTTGCCTGTCACGGGGTGCTGAAGCAGGAGGGTGGGCTGCGTCTGGACACAGCGATGGCCATACGTCAGGGGGGAGACAGCGGGGGTGCCGTAGATCCGGGCAATGCTGACGCCAGCCTGATGGTACGTCGTACTGAATCAAAGGATGCAGCGAATCGCATGCCTCCTGAGGGTGAGCCCTTAAAACCGGCTGAGAGCGCAGCACTGAGAGCGTGGATTGCGGCAGGTGCAGTTGCTCCGGCAGGGGAGCAGGGTGAGGAAGACCCACGGGAGCACTGGGCCTTTCGAACGCCCGTGCGTCCCCCGTTGCCGACAGATATTGATGACGCCTGGGTGCAGACCCCGGTTGATGCATTCATTTCGGCAGCACACCACCGCCAGACACTCCGGACTCAGGCCTCTGTTGATCGCCTGTCATGGCTGCGCCGGGTGACTCTGGATCTCACCGGTCTGCCTCCGGGAACTGCCGATCAGGTGGCCTTTCTGGCTGATCAGTCAGATGGTGCATTTGAGCGAGTCGTGGATCGTCTGCTGGCTTCGCCGCAGTACGGGGAACGCTGGGGACGACACTGGATGGACATCTGGCGGTACAGTGACTGGTGGGGCCTGGGCGCTGAAGTCCGGAATTCGCAGAAACACATCTGGCACTGGCGTGACTGGGTCGTGGAGTCCGTGAACAGCGACAAGGGTTACGATCAGATGCTGCGCGAGATGCTGGCGGCGGATGAACTGTATCCGACGGACATGAACAAGCTGCGGGCCACCGGTTTTCTGGCCAGACAGTATTTCAAATTCAACCGCACGAGCTGGCTGGATGAAACGGTGCAGCACACGTTCAAGGCCATGCTGGGCATGACGTTCAACTGTGCCAAGTGTCACGACCACAAGTATGATCCGATTACTCAGGCGGAGTATTACGGATTGCGGGCATTCTTCGAGCCGTACCAGATCCGCACGGAATCGGTGGGGGGCGAACTGGATTTCGAGCGAGACGGAATCCCGCGTGCGTTTGACTGCAATCTGACAGCGGAGACGTGGATTCACATCCGTGGGGACGACCGCAATCCTGACCGCAGTCGCCCGATCATACCAACGGTTCCGGCGTTTCTGCCGGGCGTCCTGCCGCCGATTGAACCGGTGCGATTGCCGCCGGAGGCGATTCAGCCGGGACTGCGTCCGGAGGTTCTGGCGACCATGAGAGCAGCGGCCGCGGAGGGTCTGACAAAGGCTCGGGCGAATCTTGAATCCGCCGTCGCCCGCTGCGAGAAGGTCAGGCTGGCAGCCGCAACCGCTCCGGAGCCCGGGCCGATTGACGAAGCGACGATACTGCTGGACGAGCACTTTGCTGAGTGGCCGACGGAGCGCTGGAGATCTGCGGGAGGAGTATGGATGGCGGTGGCAGGTGGTCTGCAGCAGACTCAGGCGGGTGCGTCCGAGGCTTTGCTGCAGTTGCAGCAGCCATTACCCGAAGATTTTGAAGCGCAACTGGAATACACTCCTGTATCCGGTGAGATGTGGAAGTCGGCTGGTGTGCACTTTGACACGGCGAATGGAGACCGCGTGACGGTCTATCTGAGCAGTTACGCGGCGGGCCCCAAGGTGCAGGTGGCGTGGCGTCAGGGCGGTGTGCAGGATTATC
>CAITYU010000587.1 GCA_903896675.1 uncultured Planctomycetaceae bacterium | reverse complement strand
GGCTATGGTTACACGGCGCGCTGTGTTCACGGTTCAATGAACTGGCCGGCGTCTCAGGTCTCCATGAAGTGGGCGTAATGATGAAGTCCCGGATTACTGTACTGACTGTTTTTGCGGCAGTGCTGGTGCTGGGCGTGATGTGGCTGCGAGGCACGGTGGTGGATGCTGACGAGATGCCTCGGCTGCACACCCGGCTTGAGATTCAGACGTCGCAGGGCCGGCGTGAGTGTGTGATCCACATTCCGGAGACCTGTGACAGGGCTCGACCAGCGCCGCTGGTGATTATGCTGCACGGATTCGGTGGCACGGCACTGAATGCAGCGCGGGAATCGGGCTGGTCTGACAAGGCTGATCGAGAGGGATTCATCATTGTCTATCCGGAGGCGACTCGTCCTGATCGCGCTCTGCCGGCGCACTTTCGACGGAATCCTCAGGCGTGGAACGACGGTTCCGGTCGTTTTCATGCGGCGGCGGAGCGTGTTGATGACGTGGCATTCATTGGAGCGATGATCGACCGCATTGGAGAAATCTGTCGGATTGATGCGGGCGGCATCTTCGTGACCGGTTTTTCAAATGGAGCGTCGATGACATTTCGTGTGGGTGCTGAGCTGTCACAGCGGATCACCGCGATTGCTCCTGTGTCGGGTACCTGCTGGATGGAGCGAGTGGAATCGGGGAAAGCTGTTCCGTTGTGTTACATAACGGGAGCGGCCGATTCACTGAATCCGCTGGACGGTGGTTATCCGAAACTGGCATTTGGTGGGAAAGACCAGGGGGGGGCGGAGAAACCGGCGGTGCAGACATTCATTGATCGCTGGAGCAGTGCGCTGGGGTGTGCAGCCATTCCGGTGCTTGATGAAACGGTGTCTGGAGTGCGCAGGCGGCAGTACGGGTCTGATCGCCAGCGGGCTGAGGTGGTCTTTTTGGCGGTTGAGGGGTTGGGGCATCACTGGCCGGGAGGTGAACGTCAGGTGGCCGAGTTTCTGGTGGGCAGTTACAACCGGAAACTGAAAGCGACTGACGCGATCTGGGACTTTTTCAGTGTGCAGCGGAAGCGTTGATGCAGGCTGTTGCGGTCGTGTGAGTTTCGTGAGCGTCTGGCGTGCACTGTCTCGCTTTTTTCGATAGGCTGGTCATGGTGAGGGGCAGGTGGCAGCAGTTGGAGGCTTGGCGATGGCATTTCGTCTGATGGCTGGTCGGCTGGTGTTTGTTGTGGCCGTGTTTGCAGTTCCGGCGGTTCAGAACCGTACGTCAGTCGTGTGGGCTCAGCAGCAGCCCGTCGTGGTGAGTTTTGATCGGGACATTCGGCCAATTCTGTCGGATCTGTGTTTTACGTGTCATGGGCCGGACGAGGCACAGCGCAGCAGTCAGTTGCGTCTGGATCAGCGGGCCGGTTTGTTTTCTGAGCGGGATGGTGGCAGGGTTGTGTCGCCAGGCAAACCGTCTGCAAGTCTGCTGGTGCAGCGCATTGTGTCAGCGGATCCTGACGTGCAGATGCCTCCGCCTGAGTTTCAGCGGCGTCTGACGGACCGGCAGAAGCGGTTGCTGAGCGACTGGATTGAGCAGGGGGCGAAGTGGACAGAGCACTGGGCCTTTGTGCGTCCGCAGGTTCAGACGCTGCCGCGGACGGGCAATCCGGGGTGGTGTCGCAATCCGATCGATCAGTTTGTGCTGGCGCGGCTGGAGTCTGCTGGTTTGCAGCCAGCGCAGGAGGCGGACCGCAGAACGCTGATTCGGCGAGTGACGCTGGATCTGACCGGGTTGCCACCGAATCCGGCCGAGGTGGAGGCGTTTGTGGCTGATCAGTCAGCGGATGCGTGGGAGCGGGTGGTGGATCGACTGCTGGCATCGCCGGCCTACGGCGAGCACATGGCGGTGGCCTGGCTGGATGCAGCTCGTTATGCCGACACCAGCGGTTACCAGAACGATGGGCCGCGGAGTATGTGGCGGTGGCGGGACTGGGTGATTGAGGCCTTCAATCGGAATCTGCCGTTTGATCAGTTTACTGTCGAGCAGATTGCCGGGGATTTGCTGGACAGTCCAACACTGGAGCAGCGGATTGCCACGGGGTTTAATCGGAATCATCGGGGGAATGCGGAGGGGGGGATTATTCCGGAGGAGTATCAGGTGGAGTATGTGGCTGACCGAGTGGATACGACATTTGCGGTCTGGCAGGGGCTGACGATGGGTTGTGCGCGGTGTCATGATCACAAGTATGATCCGTTGAGTCAGCGGGAGTACTATCAGGTTTTTGCGTGGTTCAACAATCTTCCGGAATCGGGTCGGGCGATCAAGGAGGGCAATTCACCTCCGTTCATCAAAGCCCCATTACCGGCTCAGCAGCAGCGGTTGCGCGAACTGGAGCAGCAGATTGAGCGGTCCGCGCTGCGGATTCGGGAGTTGCGGCCGGAGCTTTCGGGTGTGGTGGAGGAGTGGAGTGGAACGGTTGAGGCGCGGCAGGAACCTGACTGGGCGCCTGCGGTGGGCCTGCAGCATGCGTATCGGCTGGCGGGCAGTCTGGCGGATGTTGCGGGTCAGTCACTGAAGCTCAGTCCGGCAGGTGTTGAACCGGTCTGGGCCGGGCGGGGTGGCGTGCAGGCACTGTGGCTGGATGGCGGAGCGGTGCTGGAGTCTGCGAATGCGGGGGGCTTTGGTTATTTTGATCGGTTTTCGCTGGCGGCGTGGATTCGGCCGGACGCGTCCAGCGGTACGGTGATGTCG
>CAITYU010000586.1 GCA_903896675.1 uncultured Planctomycetaceae bacterium | reverse complement strand
GTGTATCCGAGCGACGATTCCCTGCGAACCACAGCTGACAGTCCAGGAAGCACAGGTCATTTTTTAGTGTATCCGAGCGACGATTCCCTGCGAACCACAGCGCATGTCAGGATCAGACGGGACCGGCTGTGAGTGTATCCGAGCGACGATTCCCTGCGAACCACAGCAGATGGCGCAACACGCGCCGGGTGAAATCCAGTGTATCCGAGCGACGATTCCCTGCGAACCACAGCCGTTGCAGTGCAGACGCGGGGCATTGTTTCAGTGTATCCGAGCGACGATTCCCTGCGAACCACAGCTCTTCCGCTGTTGCGAGCTGAGTCGGTTCAAGTGTATCCGAGCGACGATTTCGTGCGAATCACAGCGAGCCGTCCCACACACCTCACATCAGCAGCATCCAAACCAATGCAAAGCCGTCCGACTACGCCTGCACGAAACCCCGCACCGGGACTTCGTGGATTTCCGCCGGTTTTCCCTGTCACCCGCCCCACGCATGTGGGATGATTCCGGTGGGCTGGCGGATCGGTGAGGAACGAGGAACGAGGGAGTAAGGAGCAAGGGAGTAAGGAACAAGGGAACAAGGGAACAAGGAACAAGGGAACAAGGGAACAAGGAACAAGGGAACAAGGGAACAAGGGAACAAGGGAACAAGGAACGAGGTGTCTTCAAAAGCCACGCCGAAAACCCTTATCGCTGTTCTGTCCCATTCGTGCGCAGCACTTCAAAACGCTTCGCTGTCTCCCACCCCGGAACCATCGAGGCCGGGGCAAGAGAATTGAAAACTGAAAACTGACCACTGACCACTGACCACTGACAACTGACAACTGACCACTGACCACTGACAACTGACAACTGACAACTGACAACTGACAACTGACAACAGGATGGTTTTATGATTTGCCGTGCGCGGATGCATCTCGTTCTGGCTTTGCTGGCCCTGTTCGCACTGACGGGTTGTTCGGCTGGGCCAACGTCCGGAATGTCGCTTGAAACAGCACCCGATGGTGACATCGAGATTCTGACCATCGACAAGAACGGTGACATCGCTCATCAGCCCGGGCGTTTTCTGCAGGCCGTGCGACGTTCCGATTCCAAATTCGTCATCGTCGACTGCTGGGCGTCGTGGTGCGGCCCCTGCAGAGCACTTGCGCCCATCCTTGAAGATATCAAACGCGAACGCGGGGATGAGATCGAAGTTGTCAAAGTGGATGTCGATGCCAACCCGGAAATCGCCCGCTTCCTGAACGCCTCGGCCATCCCCGATGTCCGCATCTATCGCGAGGGTGTGCAGGTCTATGATTTTGTCGGACTCATGCCCAAAGGCGAAATCGATTCGATTCTGAAGTCCCTGAAGTAATCGGAAGCGTGGCGATGCGTCTGCGTGGTTGGTTGTTCGCTGCTCCCCGCGGACGCTTGCGCGCTGCACTGCTGCGACTGCTGGCCGTACTGATTGGATGCCTGCCGCTGCTGGCAGCAGAACTGGCCTGCCACCTGCTGGGACTGGGCGCTGCAGTCACCGACAGCGATCCCTTCGTGGGCTTTGCCGGCAGTCGACCGCTGTTTGAACTGTCTGCCGATCAGTCTGAATATCGCATTTCAGCGGCCCGACTGAACTTCTTCCAACCGGCCAGCTTCCCGGCGCGCAAAGCCCCCGGGACCACTCGCATCTTTGTTCTGGGCGGGTCCACCGTACAGGGACACCCGTTTTCCACTGAGACGGCATTTCCGAGGCTGCTGCAGCTCAGTCTGGAGCGACTGAATCCGGCTCGACGCTGGGAAGTGATTAATTGCGGCGGAGTTTCGTATGCGTCGTATCGACTGCTGCCGGTACTGCAGGAAGTGCTGCAGTACGAACCCGACATCTGTATTTTCTGCGAAGGTCAGAACGAGTTTCTGGAGGACGTGGCGTATGGCACGCGGCGCGGGGTGGTGGAGAGTGCTGGTCCGCTGCTGAATCTGGTACTGCGGCTGCGGTGTGTGCGAGCGATTCTGCAGTGGGTATCCGGATCTGATGCAGCCGCTCAGGCAGCGCAGCGCCCGCTGCTGCCGGCCGAAGTCCTGACGCGGCTCGACCAATCCGACGGACTGGCTCGTTTCCACCGCGACGATATTCAGGCCGCCGCCGTAGTGCAGCACTTCCAGCATACGCTGCAGCGAATGGTGCGATTGTGTGGTGAACGCAGTGTGCCGATGCTGTTGGTGCAGCCGCCGGTCAATCTGGCGGACTGTCCGCCCTTCAAGTCTCAGTTTGTGGTGGCTCCTGAGCAGCAGCGGAACGTGCTGGAGCTGCTGCGGCGAGCGCGAGCTGAAGCGGCGGTGGATCGCAGTGTGGCCGTGCGGCTGGCGGAGCAGGCCGTACGGCTCGATGACCGCTGTGCACTGGCGTGGTATGAGCTGGGGCAGTTGCAACTGACGGCTGGCGATTTTGAATCTGCGAAGGTTTCGCTGCAGCGGGCAGTGGATGAGGATGTGTGCCCGCTGCGGATGACCACTCCGCTGCAGCGCACGCTGCAGCAGGTGGCGTCGCAGCAGCAAGTGCCGCTGTTGAACGCGGATGCGCTGCTGGCCGGTGTGTGTCGGGGCGGGATTGTCAGCGAGCAGGTGCTGGTGGATCACGTGCATCCGTCGTTTCGCGGTCATGAAGACATCGCCGTGGCATTGGCAGAACTGATGCAGTCGGAGGGCCTGACGGGGCCGGCTGCGGCAGATTGGCAGCAG
>CAITYU010000585.1 GCA_903896675.1 uncultured Planctomycetaceae bacterium | reverse complement strand
GGCGGAAGGATTGCTGCTGGAACCTGCGGCTGCCGCGAAGGCGGCGGTGGTGGTGATCCCGGATGCCGGACAGACACCGGAACAGCTCGCGGGTCTGCAACCGGGCCTCGAGCCAGCGCAGCAGACTGCGCGTCTGCTGGCGGAATCCGGTTGTCGGGTGATTGTGCCGGCGGTGATCAGTCGGCAGCGCGAGAAGCGTTTGAATCGGGCCGATCTGACGCAGCGGGAGTATCTGCATCGTGCGGCCTTCGAGCTTGGCAGGACTTTGGCAGGTTATGAAGTGCAGTCGGTGCTGAGTATTGTGGACTGGTACAGTCGGGGACCGGTGCAGTTGCCGATCGGAGTCTACGGGCACGGTGAAGGCGGGATGGAAGCATTGTTTGCGGCCGCTCTCGATACACGAATTCAGGTGTGTGGTGTGAGTGGATTCTTTGGTCCGCGGGAACAGTCGTGGCAGGAACCGATCGAGCGAAATTTCTTTGGGCTGTTGCGGCATTTTGGTGCGGCGGAGCTGGCCGCACTGACAGCTCCGCGAACCCTGCTGGTGATACCTGAACCAGGTCCGGTGGTGGTGCTGGAGGGCAATGGTGGTGCACCGGCCGAGCTGCGTTCACCGGATGCTGCCGCCGCGGCGGTTGAGCTGCAGCGAGCAAGGGTGTTACTGGGCAGTCATGCCGGCGGGTTGCAGTTGTTGTCAGCAGCGAACCGTTCAGAAGTTTCCGGCTGGACGGGCGCATTTCTGCAGCAACTGGGGGCAGCGGCAGCGACTGCAGTGTCACCGTTGCGGGTGGAAGCAGCGCTGGCGACACGAACGGAGGGTCGTGAGCGTCGGCTGATTCAGCAGATCGACCGGCATACTCAATTGCTGCTGCGGGAAAGTCCCTTCGTGCGGGATGCTTTCATGAGTCGACTGGATTACAGCAGTGTGGAAGCGTATCAGAAGTCGACGGAGTCGTATCGAGAGGTATTCCGGAAGGATGTGATTGGTGAATTTGAGCTGCCGCTGCTGCCGTTCAATGCAAAATCCAGAAAGAGCTGGGAAACGGAATTGTGGACTGGCCATGAGGTGATGCTGGACGTGTTTCCGGATGTGATGGCGTACGGCGTGCTGTTGCTGCCAAAGGATTTGAAACCGGGCGAGCGTCGTCCGGTGGTGGTCTGTCAGCATGGTCTGGAGGGGCGGCCGACGGACGTGTTTCTGAACGACAATCCGGCGTATCATGATTTTGCCGCGAAGTTGTGTGAGCGGGGTTTCATTACGTTTGCACCGCAGAATCCGTACATCTTCACCGATCGTTTTCGGACTCTGCAGCGAAAAGCGCAGCCGCTGGGGAAGACACTGTTTTCAATGATTGTGCCGCAGCATCAGCAGATCGTGAACTGGCTGAAGACACAGCCGTTCGTCGACGACAGTCGGATAGCGTTTTATGGTCTGAGTTATGGCGGAAAGTCGGCGATGCGAATTCCGGCGCTGGTGACGGATTACTGTCTGTCGATCTGTTCTGCGGACTTCAACGAATGGGTGTTGAAGAACGCATCGACGCGGCACAATTTCACGTACATCTGGACCGGGGAGTACGAGATTTTTGAATGGGATCTGGGCAGCACGTTCAATTATGCGGAGATGGCGGCATTGATCTGTCCGCGACCATTTATGGTGGAGCGTGGTCATTTTGACGGCGTGGGGACCGACGAATGGGTAGGACATGAATACGGCAAGGTGCGGCATCTGTATGCAGCGAAGCTGAAGATCGGGGAGCGCACGGAGATTGAGTGGTTTGTGGGTCCGCACACGATCAACGGCGTCGGAACGTACCAGTTTCTGCACCGTCACCTGAACTGGCCTTCCAGGTGAGTGAGCGGAACAGCGCTGGTCACCGGTGCAGCAATGACGCGGGGGACAAAAGTCGGCTGGGGATGTGAGGCCGTCATCTTTCGGTTGAAAAACGCGGTGTTTTTGGAATGGTGGGGTGGGTAGGTTGCCCGGGCTAAAGCCTTGTCATTACCCAGAATATGGGGTGTTGTCGATGGCATTCCGCCGCTGCCTCGCAGGGAATTCATCGTTTTCTGCTCGCAATTAGAAGCCGGTGATCGGCGAATGCATGGGCTGGGAATTCAGGAACAGATTTGGGAGCTCTGCCCTTAGTCCATCGGGCGATGCTCGCGGCCAGGTTGTGTCTGGCCGTTGGCCCATTTGGGGGTCGGTTGCGCGACACATGCTTTTGAACCATGCCCCCTGCAAAAGGGGTCATGACAATGGCTGCGCCCGGGGCTACCGGAAAACGGCGTTTCAGGCCTGAATCGCAAACGCGGGCAAGCCGAACCAACAAAACGAGGCCCTGAGGCCCGCACCAGGCCTG
>CAITYU010000584.1 GCA_903896675.1 uncultured Planctomycetaceae bacterium | reverse complement strand
CTGTATCCGGTGAGATGTGGAAGTCGGCTGGTGTGCACTTTGACACGGCGAATGGAGACCGCGTGACGGTCTATCTGAGCAGTTACGCGGCGGGCCCCAAGGTGCAGGTGGCGTGGCGTCAGGGCGGTGTGCAGGATTATCCGCAGGACGCCATGCAGCAGCGCAAGGTGGACCTGAACCAGCGTCAGCGGCTGACGGTGCGGGTGCGTGGACAGTTGCTGAACGTGCTGGTCAACGATGAGCTGGCAATCGTCAAGCGGCTGCCATTTGCAAGGCGTGCGGGTGGATTCGAACTGATGGCATTTGACTGTGCGGCGATTTTTCACCACCTGCTCCTGAAGACTCTGCCAGCCACCGTCAGCATGCAGGGTGAAGACTCGGCAGTCAGTGTTGAAGCCGCGCTGGCTGCAGTTCAGTCTGCGGAGTCGCAGGTACGGCGTGCCGAAGCAGAAATCGGCCTGATTGAAGTGAAGGTGGCTGCGGAGCTGGCTGCAATTCAGCATCCCGAGTCCGAAGAATCGGCTCGCACAGCAGCGGCTGCGGTATCTGCTGAGCGAGCAGTCGCGATTCTTGCGGCGGAGGCCGCCGTGGCGGAGTCGCGGCGGCTGCAGACTGCTGCGGCTCCTGAGAAACGACCGGAGCTGCTGAAAGCTGTCGAGCAGTCCGAAGCCGCACTGACTGCGCTCAGGTCCAGTCCCCTGCCTGCTGCATGGACACCGCTGAAAGGTGCTCTGAAGACGCTGGAAAGCAATGTTGAAACAGAGGAGTCTCGTCGACGTCCGTTTCCACGAACCAGTACCGGACGAAGGAGTGCACTGGCGGCGTGGATCACTGCATCACAGAATCCGCTGACAGCTCGGGTGGCCGTGAATCACATGTGGGTGCGTCATTTCGGGCGGGGGCTGGTGTCCTCGGTTTTTGATTTCGGACGCAAGGGAGCTCGCCCGACACATCCGGAACTGCTGGACTGGCTGGCAGTGGAACTGATGGAGCACGGCTGGAGCATGAAGCATATGCACCGACTGATCGTCCTGTCAGCGACCTACCGGATGCGGTCGACATCCCTGGATGCGGATCCGGAGACTCTGGCGAGGGATCCTGAGAATCGCTGGTACTGGCGTGGTTCGCCTGTGCGTCTGGAAGCACAGAGTGTACGCGACAGTCTGCTGTCACTGTCTGGTGAAATTGATCTGACGACAGGTGGACCGACAATACCGATCAGCGATGAAGGCTCGCGTCGACGCAGTCTTTACTATTTTCATTCGCACAACGAACATCAGAAGTTTCTGTCGATGTTTGATGATGCGAACGTGCTGGAATGTTATCGACGGGCTGACAGTATCGTGCCTCAGCAGGCGCTGGCACTGGAGAACAGTCCGCTGGTACAGCAGGCTGCGCTGAGGATCACAGAAGTGTTGACGCGTGAGGCTGCAGAGTCAGCCGGTCCGGCAGGCGGGACGAGCGAAACTGCAACAGACCTTGATTTTGTGCGTCGAGGGTTCCGGCTGATTCTGTGCTGTGAAGCGACGGATGCAGAACTGGAGGCAGGTCTCGAGTTTTTAGCGCAGATGCGTGAGGAGGGGGAGCAGGCAGTGGGGACACCAGATCAGGCGCGCAGGGCACTGGTGATGGCGCTGCTCAATCACAATGACTTCATGATGGTGCGTTGAAGATCGGCAGTGACGGGATTTACGGATACATAAAAACAGGGACCTGCGAATGCCGCAGGTCCCTGAATTGACATGTGGGATCGTCTGAAAATCAGAACATGCCGCCGATGGCGTCAAGGATTGCGGAAGCGGGAGCAGCGGCATCCGGCTGCGTCCAGATCCACATGGTGCGAATCAGTTCGACACCAACGACTGCACAGGCGACGGAAATGATTGCGGAGAAACCGATCATGGTTTTGACAGCGATGCCCCAGTCGACATCTGCGCGACGGGCATAGACGGCGGGTCCGCCGGAGACGGTGGTACCACCGACCTCAAACCCTTCCTCGTCACCTTCCCCGTCGGCTGCATCAGCGTCGTACTCGTCATACGACTCTTCATCGTAGCCTTCGCTGTCATCGTAGGACTCGTCTGCGAGTTCTTCGTCAGCCCCGGAGGCAGCGATTGTGCCTGCGGCGATGGTTTTCGAGTCTGCGGGGTCATCATCGAACGTGAGCACACTGGTGCTGGTGCCCACACCGTCGTCATCGTCCAGACCAGCAAGTTCAAATTCGCTTTCGCGACCAACGACCTGCGCCGGTACTTCGAGTTCGGTGGTAGCACCGGAGTCGGCGAGGGCTTTACGAGCCCCCGGGATGGCCTGCATCGGCATCGTACGACTCATGTCAGCCGGAGCGGGACTTGGTGCATCCAGGTCGAGGTCGAGAGAGATCCCGGAGTCGCCTGCATCGAGCGAGATGCCGCTGTCGTCTGCCTTGGTTTTGCTGTCGAAGCTTTCGAGGCTGATTCCGCTGTCGTCTGCCGACAGGCTGATGCCACTGTCGATTTCGGCCAGCAGGTCATCGCCGGAGTTCAGGCGAGCACCACTGCCAGCGACTTCGAGGCTAATGCCGCTGTCATCACCGGCTTTAGTGGACGAGCTGCCGGGAATGAGTTTGAGATCACTGTCGGGGGGTGCAAGGCGAATATCGCTGTCTGTGCGACCAGGCTCAGCAGACAGTTTCACATCGCTGTCACTGTCGCTGCCGAGAATGTCAGCGCTGAACAGTTTGACGTCACTGTCGGAATCCGGAACAGCCGCTTTCTTTTCCAGTTTGGGTCCGGAATCGCCACTGAGGCGGACGTCACTGCCAGAGTTGACGAGATCACCGAGATCATCATCACCGGGATCAGCCATCAGACGCACATCGCTGTCAGAAGACGACAGGTCGACACCGCCGTCATTACTGAGCATGGGCATGTCGGGGGACGAATCCGCCTGCTGCGAACGACGGAACTCATCAATGTCCTGCTCGCGAAACTTCCAGCTGCCGCGATCCTGAAAACCGCGCAGGTCGCCCTTTTCGCGGGCACGGCGAACCGCGTCAACGGACATACCGAGCAGGCTGGCTGCTTCTTCAAGGCTGAGGTATTTTTTTGCCATGATCCGGAAGTCTCCAACGGATGGGCCTGACTGGCCACAAATACAGGAGGGCAGGACGCGAGCAGGGGAATCTGCGATTTGGGGTCATCACGCGAGCCATCGACGTAATCGGCTGACCGCTGACCCGGTCAGTACAGAGTCACCCGCAAATCTTCGCTCAATGCCATATCCTGCGCATTTTTCCTGCTCCGTCAAATTTTATAGCTGAACGGATGCGACGCAAGCCAGATGTTGTGAAGAGTCAACGAATCGTGCCGGTTTTGACGGCTTTACTACAACCCACACGGCGGAAAGATCCGGCAGAACAGGCCCAGTTCGGACCGTGGGCGAAAACTGTCGGGCGCTCCGCCGAAAAATTTTGCATACTAGTGGTACATTGTGAATTCCTGTTTGATTCATCGTGAATTCAATGCTAAGAATAGAAACGGCAAATTGCTGATTTGCCGAGTGCAGGAGTCTTTCGGTGAGTTTTCGCCGCGTGTTCTTTTGTATAGCCCCGGGAGGGTCGTCATGAAGAAGTTTCAGAAAAAACAGGCGATTTTCGTCAATCGTCGTGGTTTTACCCTGATTGAACTGCTGGTGGTGATTGCGATTATTGCGATTCTGGTGTCGCTGCTGTTGCCAGCCGTGCAGCAGGCGCGCGAGGCGGCTCGCCGCACACAGTGCAAAAACAACCTGAAGAACCTTGGGTTGGCGGTGCACAACTTTGAGGGTACCTACAAGAATCTGCCTCCGGGACAGATTTTCACGCTTGCCGGGTACTCGAACTTTGCCCTGCTGGACAACGTGTCGTGGGTTGGCACGATGGCGTATCTGCTGCCTTACCTTGAGCAGGACGCTGTGTACCGCCCATTTGGCAGCAACCTGAAGATGGATGCAAAGGATTACGAGCCGAATTCTGCCAACGCTCAGAAACAGCCCTATTTCAATTTTGCGGCCATCAACGCAGTGACCGGCACTTCCCTGCCGATGCTGCTGTGCCCTTCGGACAACGCCGAATCGGCCAAGAAACCAGGTGCTGCGGACTTTACGCTGTGGATGGTGCGAACTGCTGGCGGACCGCTTTACGGCGGATTCGTGATGAATGATGAGTTGCCGGACCCGGTGACTCGCAACACGGCGGTCACGAACTATGCCGGCTGTGCCGGTCGTCTGGTGGCCACGGCGGACGAACTGGGGATTTCCAGCACCAGTCCGGACTATCGCAGCGTGAACGATTACGAGGGCATGCTGCGAATGAACAAGCAGAAGAAGTTTTCGGACATCAATGACGGACTGTCGAATACGATTATGTTTGGCGAGGTGACTGGGGACTTCAGTGACGGTTACCGGGGTGTCGGTCGTCTGCGTTCATTCTCATGGCTGGTTGGCCCGCTGGGAATGCACTATGCGGCGAAGTCACTTGCCGGGGTAACCTACGGCGGAACTCGCCCGACACTCGAGGCTGCCAAATTCAGCAGCCGTCACACCGGCATTGTGCAGTACACGATGGGCGACGGCTCTGTCCGTGCTCTGTCGGTCAACACTGACGCGGACGTGCTGCTGCGTCTGGGCGGTGCTGCTGACGGCCAGATCGTCTCTGGTCTGGAGTGATTTGGGAATGCCGGCATGTCAGTCCTGAGACATGCGAACAGGTGATGTGTGATGACAGCCGCAGGCAGTAGCCTGCGGCTGTTTTCGTTTGTGTCACGCATGCTTTTGCCGAAAATGCTGCAGGCTTGCAGACGGATCCCGCTGTCGATTACCATCTCGGCTCTGTCTTTTTGACTTGAGTCTACGGAGCAGCAGCCATGGCACACTGGGAAATCGGGGTATTTGCATCCATTGACGCCGGCCTTGGTGTGCACCTCGAGGTTGCTCAGGAACTTGGCGTTCCCACGATTCAGGTCCATGCTCCTCACGCGGGGACTCGAACCCCGGCTGCTGCTGCTGCCTTTCTGCAGCGGTGCGCCGCTGCCGGGATTCGGGTCACAGCGGTGTTTGGTGGCTTTGAGGGAGAAAGTTATGCGGACATCGCCACAACGGCTCGCACCGTGGGGCTGGTCCCCGAAGAGACTCGTGCAGCCCGTTTGCAGGAGATGAAGGAGATCAGCGATTTTACCAGACTGCTGAACTGCAGCACTGTTGCCCTGCACATTGGTTTTGTGCCTCACGACACATCCAGTGACAGTTATCGTGATCTGCTTGCAACGACTCGTGATCTGCTTGATCACGTGAAGGGGAATGGCCAGCAGTTGAACCTCGAGACGGGCCAGGAGTCTGCTGATCATCTGCTGCAGTTCATCGCCGACGTGAACAGAGACAATCTGTTCATCAATTTTGATCCTGCCAACATGATTCTCTACGGCACCGGCGAACCGATTGACGCATTGCGTAAGGTAGGGCGCTATGTCCGCAGCATACACTGCAAGGATGCTCGCTGGGCGGCCGCAGATGTTCGTGGTACGGCGTGGGGCCAGGAGGTTCCACTGGGTGACGGTGATGTCGGGATGGAGCAATATCTGCGGACGCTGCAGGAAATCGGCTATACGGGTCCGCTGACAATCGAGCGTGAGATTCCCCAGGATCGTGATCGCCAGAAGGCTGACATTGGTCAGGCGGTCACACTGCTGCAGACGCTGCGTTCCCGAATTCTCGGCTGAATAGGCTGTTGACGGAAGTTCCGGCACCATGAGCGATCCTGGCGACTCGCTGTTGACTTCCATCGCCTGTACTCGTTGCGGCTGTGTCTGCGATGATCTGCGAATTGAAATTCGGGATGGGTGTGTCGCCAGCGTCCAGCCTGGTTGTGTTCTGGCGGACGAGTGGTTTCGGCGAGCGACGGTACCGTACGTTGGTGCAGTGGCCGAGATTGCCGGGCGACCGGTCGCTTTGACGGATGCCGTGGCGTCTGCCGCTGAGCTGCTGCGATGCTCGAAACTGCCCTTGTTCTTTGGCCTGTCGCGTTCCAGTACTGATGGTCAGCGGGCAGTTTGCGAACTGGCGGATCAGCTTGGCGGTATTGTTGATACGACGGCCTCTCTGGGCCATGGCCCTTCGATACTGGCGTTCCAGTCTGCCGGCGAATCCACGTCGACTCTGGGTGAAGTGCGGCATCGTTCGGATCTGGTGATCTACTGGGGCTGTGATCCGGTGCTCAGCCATCCTCGCCACATGGAGCGGATTGTGGACGCCGTCGGTCTGGCGGTCCCGGGTGGTCGAGCGGGGCGGCATGTGGTTGTGGTGGACTGTGAGCGAACGGCGACGGCGGAGCGGGCAGATGAATTCCTGCAGATTGAGGGCGGCGCGGATCTGGAGGTGCTGAGTGTTCTGCGGATGCTGCTGGCGGGCCGTGTGCCGCGTTGTGCTTCCGTGGGCGGTTTAAGCATCAGGACATTATCGCAGCTGGCGGATCGCATGCGGGGGGCGCGCTACGGCGCTGTGTTTTTCGGCGTCAGTCTGGCTCAGGGGCGTTGTGGTCATGCCACGGTCGAAACTCTGCTGCGTCTGGTGACGGACCTGAATCAGTGGACTCGCTTTGTCGTGCGGCGGATGCGTGTACCGGGCGATGTGACGGGGGCTGACAGTGTACTGTGCTGGCAGACCGGCTATCCATTCAGCGTCAGCCTGACTCGCGGGTATCCCCGCTATGGCCCGGGTGAATACTCGGCGGAAAATCTGCTTGCAGCGGGTGAACCGGACTGTGTGGTTCTGGTGGGTGGCGAGCGGGTGCCGCGTTTTTCGGAGGCGGCGAGGCGTCATCTGGATGCGGTACCGGTGATACTGCTGGATCCGTCATTTGCGGAGGTGCATGTTCGTCCGGCGGTGCGATTTCGAACGGCGGTCTATGGCATTCATCGCCGCGGCACGGCGTATCGAATGGACGAGGTGCCGGTGCCTCTGCGACCGGTGCTGTCCAGCGAACTTCCCGCGGACGACGAGGTACTGCGAGCAATCCGGCGACAGCTTTCAGAACTCTGATGCCCGGGAATTTCCCTTCCCCAGCCCCAATTCGTCCACCTTTTCCAACGATTTCTGGATTCTGCAGCCATGGTGCTGTAGGATCTGTGTACCTGCCTGCTTGTATTTCCTTCCGATTTTTTGCCGCGCGAACTGTGTGTTGATACAACGGACGTTCGCCCTTTTTCCTGCCTGGATACCTGACGATGAAGCCGTCGTTTGCCTGTTCGGCGTGTGGCTTTCGCTTTCGTGCGGACGTCAGGTATGTGGGGCGGCGTGTGCGTTGTCCCAACGGTGCCTGTGGCCAACCGGTCGTGTTGCAACCATTATCAGCGACGGTGGCGGAAGCCACGGCGTGCTCGGCGGTCACGGGTACTGCAGCGGCAGTTTCGCTGCCGCGGCGTTCCGCAGTGCTGCCGGTGCGCAGCAGGTTCACCGCCGGGTCACGATGGCCCATGCTGCTGCTGACGCTGGCTGCGATTGGCAGTCTTTCCGTGGTGGTTTTTCAGGGCAGCCAGTTGTGGCTGAGTGCTGGTACGCTGCAGGCAGCCACCTCGGACTCGGCCAGTGGACAGTCTTCACCCGTTGTTCCGCAGCCACCTCAGCTGACCCCGGAGCAGCAGGAGCAACAGCGTCTGGCCGAGGCCGAGGCGGCCCTTGAAAAGACTCGGAAGGACCGTCTTGAGCAGCAGGTACTGCCGTATTTGAAGCAGTATTGTTTTGACTGTCATGGCGAGGAAAGTCAGGAGGCCGGGATTGTTGTTCATGATCTGCGTGGACCTGACGATTTTCTGGCCGATTTTCGCCGCTGGGAGCGGGTGTATCGCATGATCAATGCGGGTGTCATGCCACCTGCGGATCACACAGCACTGCCGGCCCCTGAACAGCAGCAGTCTGTAGCCAGGATTCTGCACGCTGAGCTGTACGAATTTGACTGTCGGATTGTGCGCAGTCCCGGTCGATCGACACTGCGGCGTCTGAATCGGGCGGAGTACAACAACACGATTCGGGATTTGTTCGGCCTGCAGATGACTCCAGCGGACAGATTTCCCCAGGACGACGTGGGCGAGGGGTTTGACAATATCGGCGACGTGCTGAATGTTCCTCCACTGTTGATGGAGAAGTACCTTGATGCGGCCGAGGAAGTGGCTGGTGCCGTCGTCGATCTGCGGGATTTTTCGAAGGGAGTTATGCAGACTTTTGCCGCTGATGTTCTGAGTAACGGCGGCGAGAAGCCGGCAGTTGATGACAAGGGTTACGCATGGCTCAGCACAAACGGACGGCTGACGGCGAAGGTGACGGTTCCGGCTGATGGGCGATATGCGATTCAGGTGGACCTGACTGCGACTCAGGCAGGCGATGGCTTTGCCAAAGCGGCACTGGTGGTGGATGGTCAGTCGGTGCATGAGGCCGAAGTACCGGGGCTCAGGCGTGAACAGCAGTTTGAGCAGACGGTGGAGTTGAAAGCGGGCGAGCATGAGATAGCCGGAGAGTTTCTGAACGATTTTTATGATCCGGAGGCGCCGGAGCGTCGTCGGGACCGCAATCTGGGTATCCGGAAGCTCGTTCTCACGGGGCCGGAGGGTGGTGGCGTGGATCTGTGGCACGAGACTCACAGAAAGTTCGTGACCAGTCGTCCCGGGGAAGGCCGTTCGGTCCGACAGGCGGCCGACGAAGTGCTGCGACCGATCATGCGTCGGGCTTTCAGGCGACCGGTGTCGGAGGAAGAAGTTCAGCGGTATGTGACGCTGGTGGAACGGACCGTGACGGAGCAGTCTGAGACATACGACTATGGTTTGTATGTTGCGCTGCAGGCTCTGCTGGTTTCGCCGGACTTTCTGTTTCGGGTAGAGGCGGATCCTCCGGCTGGCGCAGCGGATCGCGCCCTGAACAGTTATGAGGTTGCTTCACGGCTCTCGTATTTCCTCTGGAGTTCGATGCCTGACGAGGAGTTGCTGCAGTTGGCGGAAGCGGGACGTCTGCTGGACGCAGAGGTGCTGCGGCAGCAGGCGCGACGCATGCTGCAGGATCCGAAATCCGAGGCGCTGAGCCGCAATTTTGCGGCTCAGTGGCTGAATCTGCGAAATCTGGCGGACGTGCGTCCCAATCCGGAGGTGTATCCGGACTTCGACGACGCTCTGCGGACATCGATGGCCCGCGAGACCGAGCTGTTGTTTTCGGCGATTGTGCGGGAGGATCGTTCGATTGAGGAGTTCCTGACGGCGGATTATTCGTTTGTGAACGAGCGACTGGCTCGGCACTACGGCATGACGGGCGTGCAGGGTGAGGAATTTGTTCGGGTTTCACTGGCGGGGACAAACAGGGCCGGCGTGCTGACTCATGCCAGCATTCTGACGTTGACCTCGAATCCGGGGCGTACCAGTCCGGTGAAGCGGGGGAAGTGGATTCTGGAGAACATTCTTGCCGAGGTGCCTCCGCCGGCACCTGCCGGGGTGCCGGCTCTGGAGGAGGCGGGCAGTGCTGCTGGAGGTTTGAGTCTGCGAGAGAAGATGGAATTGCATCGTCGCGATGCGGCTTGTGCGGTGTGTCACAGAATTCTGGATCCTCTGGGGTTGGGTTTTGAGAACTTTGATGGAGTTGGGCGGTGGCGGGACGAGGATGCGGGTAAGGCGGTGGATGCTTCCGGGGAGCTGCCGGGTGGTGACCGATTTGCGGGTCCGGGCGAGCTGCTGGGGATCCTGCGTGGCCGAAAAGATCGTTTTTTTCAGGCATTTACCGAGAAAATGCTGGTGTATTCGCTGGGACGCGGTCTTGAGTACTATGACAGGTGTACGGTTGAGGAAGCGTTGAGACAGTTGAAAAGCGGTGGCAATCGGTTTTCAGTGGTGGTTGAAGCGATCGTGACATCCGATGCATTTCTCAGGCGCGCAGGTCGGCGGGAATTGTCAACGGGGGCTGGATCCGGTGGTTGAGGGCTGGCGACGGCTCGACCGATAGCCTATGCTGGCGGTGTTAAGGAACTTCCTGTTTGATCAGGTGGCGGGAGAACTGCTAATGCGATGGACGTCTGCGAATCGACGAACTGTGCTGCGGGCCGCTGGCCTGAGTCTGGCATTGCCCTTTCTGGAATCCCTGCAGTCACGGGCTCGTGCGGCGTCAACTGCGGAAACCCGTCCGGTCCGGATGGCCTGTCTGTTCTTTGCGAACGGGGCGATCATGGACAAGTGGCGTCCAACGGGTGACGGGGCTCAGTTCCAGTTTGGTCCAACGCTTGAGCCGTTGTCGGAAGTGCGTGATCAGCTGCTGATTCTGGAGGGACTGACTCAGCATCATGCTCGTGCGAACGGAGACGGTCCTGGTGATCACGCGCGGAATGCAGGAGCCTTTCTGACGGGGGCTCAGCCAAAGAAAACATCCGGGGCTGAC
Organism: uncultured Planctomycetaceae bacterium; assembly: GCA_903896675.1. Lineage (GTDB taxonomy): Bacteria > Planctomycetota > Planctomycetia > Planctomycetales > Planctomycetaceae > SXXK01. Next base: position 1,076 of record CAITYU010000584.1, on the reverse strand, counting down.
ATTCGGGTTGGTCAGTCGATTGACCAGGCGATTGCTGAGCGGATTGGCCAGCAGACTCGTTTGCCTTCAATTGAGCTGGGCATCGACCGTGGCCGCAACGCGGGCAGTTGTGATTCCGGGTATGCCTGCAGTTATTCTTCAAACATTTCGTGGAAGACAGCGACGACTCCCTGCCTGAAGGAATCGAATCCTCGTGCGGCCTTCGAGCGGCTTTTCGGCACGCCTCAGCAGGCGGCGGATGTGCAGCGGCGGATTCGCAATCGGCGCAGCATTCTGGATTTTGTGGGCGAGGATTCGCGGCGTCTGCAGCCGGCACTGAGTGGTGCCGATCGGCAGAAGCTGGATGAGTATTTTACCAGTGTGCGGGACGTGGAGCGTCGTGTTGAGCGTGCGGCCGAGCAGCCTCAGCAGATTCCCGAGCTGCAGCTTCCCGATGGGATTCCGGCGGAGCTGTCTGAGCACATCAATCTGATGTTTGACATTCTGCTGCTGGCGTTCCAGACCGATTCGACTCGAGTGGCCACCATGATGCTGGCGGATGCAGGCAGCAATCGCACGTATCCGGAAGTGGACGTGCGGGACGGTCATCATGAGCTTTCGCATCATCAGAACGACGCCGCAAAGATGGAGAAGATTGCTCGTATCGACCGGTATCTTGTGGAGCGTCTGGCGCGGTTTCTGGGCCGTCTGAAGTCGATTGACGAAGGCGGTCGCAGTCTGCTGGACAACAGTATGATTCTTTACGGAAGTGCAATTTCCGATGGCAACCGGCACAATCACGACGACCTGCCGATTCTGCTGGCTGGTGGTGGTGGCGGGACCCTGAAGACCGGTCGATACATCAAGTATGAGCAGGACACTCCACTGAACAATCTGTTCCTGTCGATGGCCCAGAGAATGGGTGCTTCACTGGATTCGCTGGGAGACAGTCGGGGACTGCTGACGGGTCTGGACTGAATGCTGTGGCAGGGTTTGTTTGTGTACTTCGCGGGACGTTGTGGGCATGGGGGTTATCCAGTTTCATGTTCAGCGACCTGACCTGCTTGCGAAAGCCGGCAGTTGTTCGATGGTGGACT
>CAITYU010000583.1 GCA_903896675.1 uncultured Planctomycetaceae bacterium | reverse complement strand
TGAGTTTGCCCACCCGATGGTACAGCAAACTCAACCCAGACGTCGTTTCATGACGATCCATGACGCCGCGGAGTGGCTGGAGCAGAACTGGCCGGATTTTGATCCTGATCAGATCGCGGCCAAAAGCACAGCGAAAGAGCGGTCCGCGACAACACCAACGACTGCAGCGCCGGGCTCAGAATTGTGAATTCCCTGACGTATGGAAGCCGGGAATACCGGCATCCGGGCTCGTTGCCTGGCGCTGTGACTGCTTCGCCTGAGCGGCTCGTCGCAGAAATTTTCGAGTCACTGCCAGTATGATCCGTTCACCCAGACGAGGAAACACGTCGCGGAACAGAAACATCGGACGCAGTGCCGGGAAGTTCAGAATGCGTTCAGGCGGAGCGTTCCGGATGGCTGATTCGACAGCCCTTGCGACACTGGTGGCAGTAGTTCCACCCAGCAGAACGGGCGTCCTGCGGCCGGTGGCTTTGACAATCTCGTCGTAGATGCCGCCGTCCGTGGCAAAGCCCGGGCAGATGGCCGTCGCAAGAATTCCATGCTCTGTCAGTTCGCCGCGCAGCGACTGCGTGAAGGCAATCAGTCCGGCCTTGGTGGCACCATACACGGCCCCGTAGGCCGGGCCATGCTTGCCGGCCGTTGACGCCATGTTGATGATTCGTCCGAACCGTCGCGACTTCATGCCGGGGACAACGAGGCGAGTCAGGAGGATTGCCCCGGTGAGATTGGTGGCAATCGTCTGCTCAATTTCCGCCTCTGTCAGCGAATCAAATTCCGAGAAACACTCGATGCCCGCATTGTTGATCAGCACATCAATCCGGCTGAACTGCGCGAGTGCTGCTGCCACCAGCCGCTGCAAATCGGCGGGAACCGCGACATCGGTGGGCACGGCCAGAACGGAACAACCGGCCGCCTGCAGTTCGGCGGCTGCAGCCTGCAGGCGTTCCGGCGAACGTGCAGCCAGAATGAGCCGGGGTTTCTGCGGCGCCAATTGCCGACAGATCGCCAGCCCCAGCCCGGCAGATGCTCCGGTCACCAGAATTGTCAGTGGTTCTGAACCCGTCGCCGCTGTGTTCATCTCAACATCCCTGCCTGATACCCACGCTGCCTGATCGAGCAGCCATTGAATGGGCCGGGATTGTAGCAACCGCTGCCGGTGCTTGCGATCGCCCACAGTGCCCGTGCAGCTTTGCCGCCACGGACAACCACGCAGCCCGGGCATTCCTGCCTCGCCCAACCCTTAAACAACACTGTGTGTTTCAACCTCTGACCATCCGCCTCACACTCCCAACCGACTTTTGTCCGGGGCGTCATCTTCGCCCGATCGCCGCTCATCACGCTCCGCATGTCTCCCTGTCAGATCCCTGATGGCTGTGAACATTGACACGCAGCGATATCCGGGGTAGCTTTTTTGCAGGAGGAAGTGCTGTTCCGTCGGCTGAATTTCCACGTCAAAGTCTCTGGGCAAGTACAACCATGAACGAACTACCTGACGATACAAACCAGAAGATTCAGAAGTTGAGTGCAGAGGGCGACGAGCTGGCAGCTTCAGGCCGCTTCGAGGACGCACTCAAGGCGTATTGGGCTGCCTGGGATTTATTGCCTGAGCCGCAAACTGACTGGGAAGCAGCAACGTGGCTGCTGGCTGCAATTGGTGACGCCAACTTTCTCGGCGGAGACTACAACGCAGGCCGCGAAAATCTGTCCATGGCCATGCATTGTCCCGGCGCACCAGGCAACCCCTTCCTGCATCTGCGGCTTGGACAATGCCAACTTGAACTTGGAAACCAGGATCGGGCTGCTGACGAATTGGCACGGGCTTACATGGCAGAAGGCCACGAGTTATTCAAGAATGAGGATCCGAAGTATCTGGCGTTTTTGAAATCCCGGCTCGATCCGCCACCTGGCGGTTGGGCGGACGAACGAAAGAAGCCGTGGTGGAAACTGTGGTAACACCCTGAGCATGGACGGGCGTGCCACTCAGGCAGTGCTCAGCGCTGCGGGGGTTTCATGATTGTGCCTTGCCAGCGAGTGAGGCTGCAGTCACCAACTCAAACTGCGACTTCTGCGGAATTCGGTATTTCCTGATGCCGTCACGCTTTCACTCTGGCATTCCTCACATTTCCGCCGCAGAATGCCTGCATGTCTCCATGCGTGCAGAAAATCATTGTGCTCACCGGCAGCGATTCCCCGCGGATCCAGGCTGGCTGGCACGATCTGCGCAGTCGGCTGCTGCATGTACCGAATCTGGAAATCGTCGGGGTTTTCTCGGCATCCGACACAATTCCCGCGCATTTGCAGGCTGATCTGGTGGTGGTACTGGGTGGTGACGGCAGCATTCTGCGCGGCAGTCGGCAACTGGGCCTCCGAAAGACTCCGCTGCTGGGCGTCAATCTGGGAAAGCTTGGGTTTCTTGCGGATCTCAGCCCCGACGAATTCCTGACGGGGTTGCCACTGCTGCAACGCGGTGAATACTCAATCGCTGCCCATCTGATGTTCAATTGTCGCTGCCGCGCGGTTGATGGCAGCGAACAAACCTTCACAGGGCTCAACGAACTGCTGATCACCTCGGGCGGGACGCTCCGCATGCTGGATATCAGTCTGCGGATCGACAGTGAATACGTCACCACATTCAGCTGTGACGGTCTGCTCATCAGTACTCCAGTCGGTTCCACGGCTCACAATCTGTCGGCAGGCGGTCCGATCCTGCGCCAGGATCTGGACGTATTCGCAATTACTCCGATCTGCCCGCATACTCTCAGCGTGCGCCCCCTGGTGGATGCCGCGACGCGGACGTACCAGGTCTCCGTCAATAATGCTCCGGATGGTGCCATTGCTGTGATTGACGGACAGATCACGGTGCCGATGCGGGGCAGCGATCAGATCACGATGAGCCGTTCAGAGCAGACGCTGCTGCTGGCGCGTCTGCCTGATCACAGCTACTACAGTACTCTGCATCGCAAACTGGGCTGGCAGGGCCAGTTGGAGTATCGTCGCTGACGGTCCTGGCGCAGCACCTCATGAAACAGGATCAACGCGAAATCCTGTGCGCATCTGCCGATTGCATGACCGCAGGTGTTGACAAAGAGTGGTCCACGCAGAACCGCGACGACCCCGAAAAAAGGGGGAGGTTCCGGCGTCAGGGTTTTCTGCCTTTGACAGGGTGTTGGTGTGGCGTCTTTTGGGAGGGCGAAGCCACCGCTGAGCCGGACAGTTCGGCAGGCTGCTGAACGCCGCGGCTCGGCAGGAGCCTCGCCCTCCCAAGGGGGGACTTTGCGATCACTGAACACTGTCGTCCGGCTCGGCAGGAGCCTCGCCCTCCCAGGGTTTACCGGCTCGGCACGCGCACTTCATTTTACGTTGAGCCATGAAACAGTCATTTTCCGATGCAGAAGTGACTGAAGATATGATCCAGCACATCGTCTGTGTAGACTTCTCCCAGTACTGTCTGCAGGGCACGCAGCGCCTGCCGCAGCTCCAGTGAGACCAGTTCATCGCCGGCGGCAGTGGCGGCAGCCATCCCTGCCTGCTGCAGTGATTCCAGTGCCGTCTTCAGACTGTCCCGGCAACGCACGGCTGACGAACCCAGCAGTTCTGAACGAGCTGCTCCGTGATTTCCCAGCAGTTCGTCCATTCGCTGCTGCAGTTGATCCAGCCCGGCCCCTGTCCGGCAACTGATGTGCAGCGCGGCAGCGGTGCTGCTGGCGAGGTCTGATCGAGTCACCACAACCAGCACAGCGGCCACGGCCCCGGACAGCGAGGCAAACAGTTGTTGTTCCAGCAGTCGCTGCGCGGGGGACAGATCGGCGGCTCGACACCACACGACCAGATCGGCAGCCTGCAGTTGTTCCAGCCGCTGCTGCTGCGATTGCTGGCTGATGCTGTCAGCACCTGCTTCACAGCCTGCCGTATCAATGAGCTCAAGCGACATTCCTCCCAGCGTCAGTACTGCACTGACGAAGTCGCGAGTGGTTCCGGCCTGATCTGACACGATCGCGCGATTTTCCTGCAGCAGTCGATTGAACAGCGTACTTTTTCCGGCGTTTGGCAGCCCGGCCAGCACGACTCGACGACGGCGACCGGCTGGCAGGCGACTGCCGGCATCCGCCAGCAGCGCGGAGATCAGTTCGATGGCTGCAGTGGTGCGACGTTCAATTTCTTCCCGACTGACAAACTCGATGTCCTCGTCGACAAAATCGAGCCCGGCTTCCAGATCGCCGATCAGGGCAATCAGGTCCGTACGCAGTTGCCTCAGACGCCCCGTCAAGCCGCCTCCCAGTTGCCCCAGTGCCCGCAGCAGCTCATCATGGTCCGCGGCCTGGATCACCTCATGCACAGCTTCCGCCTGCAGCAGATCCATCCGACCGGCAAGAAACGCACGCATTGTGAATTCGCCGCGGAGTGCCAGCCTTGCTCCGGCGGTACACAAATCCTGCAGTACGCATTCCAGGATTGGCTCGCAGCCGATCAGATGCAGTTCCGCCAGCAGTTGTCCTGTGTAACTGCGGCCAGCGGGCCAGTACAGCAGGTCGCAGGGCACTGGTACGGAAAAGGCGGACAACCGCAGGGCTCCCGGCCAGCGGCGCGCGATCCGGCTGGCCTGCCAGTCCGCGGCGGTAAAGACGGACGCCACAATCGTGGGAGTCTGCGGGCCACTGATTCTTACAATCGCCCGCTGGGACGTCCCCGGCGGCGAAGCGATGGCCACGATTGTGTCTGCCGGGTCCGGACGCATCGAAAACCTGTTACAGAAACTGCCATTTCCTGATTTTCATCGAATTCGCACGCATTCTAGCAACGATTCCGTGGCCAGCCATCCGCAGTCTCATCGGCTTTTCCGGAGATACCTGGTCCGACACGCCCCGACGGTCTATGATCCTCCGAAACCACCTGAACACAGAATTCTGCAACCAGAAAATCGGATTGATTTGATGTCGATGCTGGAGACCAGCGGTCTGACGATGTCCTATGGGTCCCGCCGCG
>CAITYU010000582.1 GCA_903896675.1 uncultured Planctomycetaceae bacterium | reverse complement strand
TGAAAGAAGCAGGCATGTGTTGAGCCGGCGGAGAGGTGACAGGGTGTGTTCTGGTTGCATTGCGGAAGCTCGTGTTACCTGGACGAGAGTTGGGTGTTTGTGGTTGCTGCAGGTTCGGTGGAAGAGTCTGCGATGTGCAGGTTAGCTGAGGAGGCGGCGTTTTGCACGTCCGGGCCGGGGGTGGAGGCGGTGTGAGGGAGGGATTTGAACCACGAATGGACGCGAATGGTCACGAATGAAGGGGACGTTTTTTTGCTGCGGAATGAGATGGATGGGCACAGATGAATCGCAGGGCTGGGGGAACAGCGGAGGGGACGAAAGTGGGTGTATTGTTTTGGGGGGGCTGGGCGTGGTGGTCGGCGAGTCCGTCAGGAGTTGCGACAGTGAGGGCGTGGGTGACAATGTGGCTGAGGGTGCTGATCTTGCCCACTCACCCCGACCCCTCTCTGCCTGCGGGGGCGAGGGGGGACATGAGTTTTCAATTTTCAGTCAGGGGTGGGGACTGGTGACTGGTGCGGGATAATGCGATGGGTGGGGACGGGGCGACCGGGGCGGAAGCTTTGCATTGAGATGATGCGGTGTGTGCCGCTGATGGTGCTGACGGCGTGGGCAAGTTCCGACCGCACCAGGTCTTCAAGAATGGCGGGATCCGCTGCGACTCGGGCATTCACCACGACGTCGGCCTGCTTCGTGCTGGCGGACGAGGGCAGTGACAGTTCAGGGCCGAGCTCGTTGCTGACGAGATTGGCCACAGCGTAACTGGAGTCGCACATGCCGATCACCTTCAGGTGGGCGGCTTCTGAGCCGCTGGCCAGCAGTCGCGAGTGCAGCCGTCCGATCAGGTCCATCAGTAACTGGTCCAGCGGGAACGCTGAGGGGGCCTGTACGGAAACCTGGCTGTTGAGCCATCCCAGTTCAGCTTCGCCTGCGGCGTAGACATCGTAATCCACATCCAGGACTCGCCGTCCAAACTGCCCCTGCTGGGCCAGCATTTCGGTGAGTGCGTGGAAACCGTCGCCTGTGCGGGCGGAGCAGCGCAGTATGGGCCGTCCTGGAAAGTCGCGGTCGAGCAGCGCATGGAGTTCGGCAATCTGTTCTGCGGGCAATTCGTCGATGCGATTGATGACGACAAAGTCGGCTTCTTCAATCTGCTTGCGAAAGATGTAGGCGGCTTTGGGAGAGAATCCGCTGCCTTCACCACGCAGGATGCGGAGTCCGTGACTGGGCTTCAACAGGACTCCGTAGGGCGCAATCTGCAGTGGCATACGGCAGACTTCGGCCAGTGGGCGAATAACGGTGGCCACGAGATCTGTGCAGCTGCCGACTGGCTCGGCAAGGATGATATCCGGAAGTTCGCCGGTGTTCAGTTGTGCGACGGTATCGGTGAGGGCGTTGAAATTGCAGCAGAAGCACGATCCGGCAACTTCACCGACGTCGAAGCCCTGTGCGCGGAGGTTTTGAGTGTCCACCAGATCCGTTGTCTGGTCGTTGGTGACGATCCCGATGCGTTTGCCCTGAGCCATGTAGTGGCGAGCGAGGCGGGCTACGGTGGTCGTCTTACCGGCTCCGAGGAAGCCGCCGATCATGATATAAGTGGCCATAGTGAGGATGCGCGAAGCCGATTTGGTGAATGTGATGAGATGGAAACCGTATCAGTTCTGTTTTTCCGGCAGTTCGAGGCGGCAGCAGCCCAGATCGAGCAGGCGGGCGGCGCGGGGGCCGGAACAGCGAAGATCAGGATGCAACTGGTAGTACATGAATCGACCGTCGCGACGGACCTGGACCAGCTGAGCGTGTTTCAGCACTTTGAGGTGGTGTGACACGGTCACAAGTTCAGCGTCGAGGAATTCAGCCAGATCCGAGACGGTCAGTTCGCCTGGTCTGAGTGCTTCGATGAGTCGGAGACGGTGTGGATCAGCGAGCGCCTTGAGGCGTTCGGCACAGAAATCTGCGTGAAAAACATCAGTGGTGGTCATGCGATTTGGGGGAGACTGAGGGGGCGGGGATCGGGAGGACGATCCTGTATCTGAGCGAACCCCGACGAAGGTGGCAAGCTGCGGGATCAATATTCTTAGATTTGTAAGAACGTTGGTCTGTGTTCGGGCTGGGTGTGTTTTGAGAATCCGAGGAGGGCGTGGTGGCTGTCGATGTTGCAGCGGATCAGGTAGAGTGTGGTTGTTGTGTGGGGTTGGTGATTGGCTGATCGGGGGAGTGTCCGGTGATGCGGTGGGGGCGGAATGGTTCAGGGCGGAATTTGCGGCGGGGTGGGCAGGAGGTGTCGGCCTGCTCTGTTCGTCTCGGTTTTACGTTGATTGAGTTGCTGGTGGTTATTGCGATTATTGCGGTGCTGGTGGCATTGATACTGCCGGCTGTGCAGCAGGCTCGTGATGCCGCCCGCAGGACTCAGAGCAAAAACAATCTGAAACAGATCGTGCTGGCTGCGACGAGTTTTGAGGAAACGTATCGGCATTTGCCGACCAGCGGTGGTTACGACTATTCGCCCGGGTTTGCTCCGAACGGAGCGCCTTACGAAAGTCGCGTTCGCGGAACTCCCATGGCGACTCCGAACGTCCACACCATCATCCCTGGCTATGGTCAATTTCGGCCGCGGTGGGGTGATCCGGCGGATCAGCCGAAGTATCAACTGGGGTCAACGCTGTATTCGCTGCTGCCATTTCTGGAGCAGGTGGCGTTGTTTGATGATCCGCTGACGTGTTATCGGACGGGTTTGTCGGTGTTTTACATGCCATCGCGGCGGAGTGGTCTGTTTGCGATCCCGGCAGTGGATGTGGTGTATCCGGGTTGGGGTTACAGTGATGGCGGGCTGGGGCCCAGCGGTCGAACTGACTATGCGGCGAATGAGCTGGTGTTCTGGACGACTTATGCGGGCTGGGGGAAGGTGAGCCAGTATCGCGATCTGACGGACGGGACATCGAACACTGTGTTTTTCGGCGAAAAAGCGATGTCGCAGAGGGCGTGGCAGGCCGGTGTGATGTACTGGGATGAGCCGTGGATCCTGGGTGGCAACGGCGGAGTGGGGCGTTGCGGCTATGAGTTGTACAGTGATTTCCAGTTGAACCTGTTTCCGGAGCGGGCCAGCGGTGCGGGCTGGAATGACGGGCAGTACAGTTGTGGAGGCGGCAACTGGGGGGCTCCGAGCCCCGGCGGTCCCCAGTTTGCTCTGGGTGATGGCAGCGTGCGTACGGTCAGTTTTCAGGTGGATCGGTCGGTGATGCACAATCTGATACGTCCGGCGGACGGCAGGGTGGTGGGGGAATTTTAGTGGTCAGTGGTCAGTGGTCAGTGGTCAGGGGTCAGGGGTCAGTGGTCAGTGCTCAGTGCTCAGTGCTCAGGGGTCAGGGGTCAGGGGTCAGGGGCGCACTCAGAGGTGCGACATTCAACGACCAGTGTTGACCATTTCGCGACACTCGCTAAGCTTCGGGGTGTCATTGCGATGGCGCGATGAGATGGAAAGCTGGGTAGCGGCGCAGCTGGGAGGCGTGTGTCAGTGGCAGCGACGGAGTGGATAACGGCGTCAGAGACGGCATTGTTGTCGCCGAATT
>CAITYU010000581.1 GCA_903896675.1 uncultured Planctomycetaceae bacterium | reverse complement strand
CGTCTTCCTCGGCTCATGGCTTCTGCAGGCCGAATCGTGGCGACACGCCTTCTACCATGCCATGGTTCTGCTGGTGGCTGGTTCACCCTGTGCCGTGGTCGTCGGTGCTCCGGCCGTGCTGCTGTCCGCCATCGCTCGCGCCGGTCGCCACGGCATCCTGTTCAAGGGCGGCGTTTTCCTGGAACAACTGGGACAGGTCGATGTCATGGCCTTCGACAAAACAGGCACGGTCACGCTGGGAAAACCGGCAGTCGCTGAATTCTGGACGCCCCCCGGTGCCGATGCCAACAGACTGCTGCGCCTGGCCGCTGCAGTAGAGGACCACAGCGAACATCCTCTGAAAGTGCCCATCCTCGCAGAGCTCGCCAGCAGACAGCTCACCGCAGCTCCCGGACCGCTGATTGAATTCCACAGCCACACCGGTCTGGGAGTCCATGCTCAGGTGGAAGGCACGTGGGTCGGGGTGGGGCGGGAAGGACTGTTCGAAAGCCATGATCTGCAGCTTCCCGCAGAGCTGATCAGCAACGCCAGCCGCATGCGGGAACAGGGCCAGACGGCTCTGCTCGTCTGCACCTCTGTGCCGGGGCTCTACGGCGTTGTCGGAGTTGCCGATCAGCTTCGTCCTGAAGCGCCGGCTGCCATGCAGGCGCTGCACTCGCTGGGGGTGCGGCGGCGAGTGATTCTGACGGGGGATCATGAGCGTGTTGCCCGGGCTGTGGCCGCGCGCCTCGGTGCCGACGATGTAAAAGCCGGACTGTTGCCCGATCAGAAAGTCGTCCAGCTGGGATTGCTGGCCGCCGGCGGCAACACTGTCGCCATGATCGGAGATGGTGTCAATGACGCTCCGGCTCTGGCCGCTGCCGACATCGGCATCGCCATGGGTGGTGCCGGCACGGATGTCGCCCTCGAAGTTGCCGATGTCGTCCTGATGCGCGATGACCTCAAATCACTGCCACTGGCCGTCTGGATCAGCCGACAGGCCCGCCGACGAGTGCGACAGAATATGATCTTCGCCTTTGCCATGATCGCAGTGCTGGTCATCGCCACATTCTTCCAGTTGCCATTGTGGCTGGGAGTTCTGGGGCATGAGGGCAGCACCGTCCTGGTGGTACTCAACGGACTGCGAATTCTGTGGGAACCGCTGCCGGACTTCAGTGCCGGAAATGCCGCATCCCGGTGAATATCATGGCTATGCCGTGCTCGTCACATGCGGCAATCACTTCCGCGTCATTCTTCGAACCACCCGGCTGAATGGCTGCTTTGATTCCCGCTTTCGCCGCTGCATCAATACCGTCGCGGAATGGGAAAAACGCATCAGATGCCACCACCCCGCCCTGACTGCGCTCGCCCGCCTTATAGGCCGCGATCATCGAGGAATCAAGACGACTCATCTGACCGGCACCGGCACCCAGCAGCATCCCGTCCTTCGCAAACACGATGGCGTTCGACTTCACGTGCCGACAGACCGCCCACGCAAACTTCAGATCGGACAGTTCGGTCTCGGCAGGTGCACGCTTCGTCACGACCTGCCAGCCCCCGGCACTCTGCAGCAGGTCATCCCGATCCTGCACCAGCAGGCCACCGCTGACGCGACGGTAATCCGGAGCACCGCGGTCGGCGTCCGTGAATTCCACCTGCATCAGACGCACATTCGCCTTCCACTTCGGTTTTGTTGTGAGGATTTCCAGGGCGGCCGCGTCGTAGCCCGGAGCAATCACGGCTTCGATGAAACGTCCCGGAGCACACATGGCCTCGGCTGTGGCGGCATCAACCGTCCGATTCAGACCGATAATGGAACCAAAGGCACTGACCGGATCGCCCTCATAGGCCTTGTGAAACGCGTCTGCCAGTGATTCAGCAATGGCCAGGCCACAGGGGTTGTTGTGTTTGATCACACTGGCGGCAGGCTGACGGAAATCCAGCACCGCAGCTCGCGCCGCATCCAGATCCAGCAGATTGTTGTAAGACAATTCCTTGCCGTTCAACTGACGGGCCGTTGCAAGCGTTCCCGGGGCCGGGTGATCTTCGACGTAAAAGGCGGCGCGCTGATGAGGATTCTCGCCGTAACGCAGAGTCTGCTGCAGACGGAATGACAGCGTCAGACGCGGACCAAAACTGCTGTCGGAGCCGTCAGATATGACTTTCGCCAGATAGTCACTGATGGCACGGTCATAGGTGGCCGTCATCTCGAACGCCGCTGCCGCCAGTCTCCGGCGATACGCCTCATCCAGTGCACCGGCACGCAGTTGCTGCAGTACTTCAGCATACTGCTGCGGCTGAGTCACAATGGCGACGTGAGCATGATTCTTGGCCGCCGAACGGACCATCGACGGTCCACCAATGTCGATGTTTTCCACGGCTTCGTCGAACGTCACATCCGGCTTCGCGATGGTCTGCTGAAACGGATACAGATTTACGACCACCAGTTGAAACGGAATGATGCCGTGCTGCTCGATTGCCGTCGCGTCGCTGGGCAGAGTCGGACGGCCCAGAATGGCACCGTGGACTTTGGGATGCAGAGTCTTGACGCGACCGTCCATGATCTCGGGAAACCCCGTGTAACTGGTCACGTCAATCACCGGGATGCCGGCCTGCTCGAGAAACCTGCGAGTTCCCCCGGTGGACAGGATCTCAAACCCCAGCTCGGTCAGACCTCGCACGAAGCTTTCCAGACCGGTTTTATCGCTGACACTGACGAGGGCCCGCCGGGATACTGTGCTCATGAATCAATTCGGCTGTCTGAAGGGAGAAGTGAAATAATGAACCCAGACCTTACAGAGCCACAACGCACTTTTCAACACGCCCCGCCGAGCATCTGCAGCATTCCCGCTGCACCCCTTCCCCACCCCGCCGCAACGGCAGGCATAGTTGACTGGCTCAACGCAACGCCCGCCACGCTGCGTCGTGTCAATCCGTATTCATCCCGGGCTGCCCCCGGCGGCCCCGCCGCCGCTTCTCAATACCCACTCGGCCGCCGCCAGAGTCTGTGGCTCAAGGCCCGCGTCACGCAACTGACGAACCGTCCAGTCCACATCATATGACACTCGCCGAAACTCCACCTGACCGCCATCAATAATCGCATACGAAGCCCGCGGATCACCGTCACGCGGCTGACCCACACTGCCCGGGTTTACCACCTGCACGTGTCCCAGATTCAGATGCATCGGAATATGAGTGTGTCCGACGCACACAAAATCCGCCTGCACATGTTCCAGTCGCTGTCGCCACTGTTCAGCGTCCGCCTCCAGATACTCGTCCATGGGATCGCGCGGAGTCGCGTGCAGGAGCAGAAAACGGCGACCATCCAGTTGCACATACTGCTGCACCGGCAGCTCAGCCAGCCACGTCAGATGCTCG
>CAITYU010000580.1 GCA_903896675.1 uncultured Planctomycetaceae bacterium | reverse complement strand
TCGCCTCCGGCGGCGCAGCCCTGTTCCCCGGAAGTGCGTTCTCGATGACGTTCACTGACGGCCCGGATGCAAACACCGAAGCCGTCCGCGCAGCGCTGACATTCAGCGGCGGAGTGCCGTCCGGATTCAAGTTCAATTCGGACCGCATGAGCATGAAGTTCGGAGAAGTGCTCACCGTCTCAGGCTCCAATATTCTGATCGACACCACAGCCACCGGCAGCAACTTTGTCGTCTCGATCGGTTCAATCGAAGCCGAATTGAAGGCCGGTCCGCTGAAGCTGGGCGGAAAGATGCGCAGCTTCGGAATAACAGCCGACGGCAACTTCGTGGCTCTGCCCGGCTTCGGCGTCTTCATCAGTGCTGACTCCGCGTCAGGCGACAGTTTCATGTGGCCGTCATGGTTGCCGGTCCGGATTACAGAACTGGGAGTTCAGTGGGATGACATCAACACCCATCCGGAGCGTTTCTCGCTGATCGTGTCAGCGGCCGTGCAGGGGATCAAGGGAATTCCCGGACTGACAGTTTCCGGAGCGGTGACGGGGATCCGGATCGACATGGGCTTGTTGATGGACGGTCAGTTCCCGATCACCGATATTGAATCAATGTCAGTGTCGATGAAGGGCAATCTGTTTGGCGGCGAAATTTCTGCCGGGCTGCTGGGCGGCATCCTGAAGCTGGACAATGCCGGCAATATCATTGGCAGTTTTGACACAACCACTGCGGTGGCAGACCGCGTGTTCTTCCTCGGCGTGGAAGGTGGTCTGACAATCGCACAAAAGGGTGGATTTAAAATTCGGTTCGCAATCTCCGAACTGGGCCCACTGGGTGTGGAAGTTGTCGGAGATCTGCCGGAAGGAATCCTGCTGGAACCGATCAGCGGTCTGAAGCTGTCTGGGTTCTCCGGCGGCGTGCAGTTCTTCAGCAGCTTGCCCGATGTCTATGATCCACACGAACTGTTGAAACCGGAATTCTCGCCGAAGCTCACCACTGGAGGTAACCAGAGCTCCGGAGACTGGCTGACCAAAGTGCGAAAGCAGGTGGCGGACCAGTACAAAGCAATGAAGGCCAGTCCGGTGGCCGGGGGATTCTTTGCGGCCTTTTTGAATCCCATGGTGATCTCGGGTGGAGCCCAGTTCACGCTGCATCCACCAAAATCCACACTCAAGGGAAATGTGGAAGTTCGCTTGTCAACAGACGGCAAGATCCTGCTGACCGGTGACATCCTCCTGATGGATGGCCTGCAGCGTGTACCAGCACGAATCTATGGAAATCTGTCACAGATTGCGAAGGGCAACGCCACCCTGCTGCTGATGGCACAGGATGTACCGGCCGGACCGCATCCTGTAATACAGGCTATTCCCGTGCCATCGCCGATCGGCATCATTCCCGTTCCCGTGCCAACGTCGCTGGAGATCATTGGCGGCATTTCGATGCGCTACTATGATTCCAGCGGAAATCCGGTTGATTTTTACACGGGTGAAGGAACAGCCACCACGGGAAAAATCCAGTTGTATGCCCCGGCTCCGGAAGGCCGTGTTGGCCTCGGCACGCTATTGAAGAATCGCGAACTGCGCGTCAAATTCACGGCCTCCCCCGACGCAACACTGCAGATTTCTTCGATCACGGACGCGGCAGCAGAACTGGAACTGGTGCTTCCGGATGGAACCGTCGTACCGATCCCCGGCGCAGCAGTGCAGGACACCACTTCGGACAGCGTCTTTATCTACAAAATCCCCGCGTCCGCGGAACTACCCACAGGTGACTACTCGGTACGCTTTCTTGCGGATGCATGGACGGACAGCAAAAACAAAACTTCTGCTGCCCTGACGGTGACGTTTCTGGTGACGGGTGCCGAGGCCCAGTTGGCAGGGCCGGCCTCCGGTGATCGTATCGACCGCAAAAAACTGAATCAGGCTGGACGCCTCGCCCTGAGATTCTTACCCACTGATGGGGCACGCGTCGTACTCGCTTCGATCACTGATGCCGATGCCGAATTTTCGCTGTCCGGGACCGGAGTCGGCACGGCGGT
The DNA here is from genome assembly GCA_903896675.1 of uncultured Planctomycetaceae bacterium. GTDB lineage: Bacteria > Planctomycetota > Planctomycetia > Planctomycetales > Planctomycetaceae > SXXK01. Next base: position 1,738 of record CAITYU010000580.1, on the reverse strand, counting down.
GCTCTCCGGAAATCCGATCCAGGACACCAGTGACGAACGACTGTTTTACTTTCCGTTTACCGGCCAGTTCGCACCCGGCAGTGTGGAAGTGCAGATTGCGGCCGACGTATTCACCGACACTGCAGACAGTAAGAACGCCGCTGTCACGCGAAGCTTCACAGTGACCGCTGCCGAATCAGCTCTCAGCGACCCGCAGCCAGGTTCCGTAATCAGTGCGCCCCTGCTGAACCAGCGTGGATATCTCGATGTCTACTTCAAGACGTCGCAGGGCACCACGATTGATCCGGAATCACTCCTTGACACCGAGGCTGAATTTGAATTGGCCGGGCTGGCTGCAACGGGCGTCAGCGTGAATGGCTCGCCGGTGGCGGTTGAAGGGCAGGCGGGAGTCTATCGCTACTCATTGACCGGTCAGTTTGGCAGCGGTCCGATCGAGCTGCGATTTGCCGCCGGCACATTTCTGGATCTTGAGGGTACAGCCAACGCTGCAATGGCACAGCAGTTCACTGCTGCGGGTGTCACGGCCGAAATTCTCGGGGTCACAGCCGACACCACGACGGGACTGCCGCTGCTCAATTCCCGCGGATATTTTGACGTGCTTTATTCCCCCACCGCAGGCGCTGCACTGAACAGTGCGTTCCTGACAGACGCCGCTGCGGAATTCGCCCTGTCGGGCTCTGCCACGACCGACGTACAACTGTCAGCCGCAGCACCCGTCCTGCAGCCCGATGGAAGCTATCGGTACCTGTTCACCGGCAACTTCAAAACTGGTGATGTCACTGTAACCTGGAGCGAAACCAGCCTGCAGGATACCGCGGGCTTTCATCTGACGCCCGGCGACTTGAAATTCTCGGTCGATTCACCGCAGGTGCTGCTCGCATCACCGACTGACCAGCAGCGGATGGACATGGGCGATCTGAACGGTCGCGGATACTTCGATGTCAAGTTTGTCGACCCCACCGGCCGTGGCCTGAACCTCGCAACGATTACGGACGTTGGGCAGGAGTTCTCCCTGCTGATCAAAAATGAAAGCGGAGTGTGGGAAGCACCAGAAAACGTCGGCATTCTCGGAGCCGGCGAAGTGGTTGGTGATCCGGCGGATTTGACATTCCGATACTACTTCAGTGGCAGTCTCGTGCCAGGTGTCGTGCGCGTGCAGTTTGCCGCCGATTCCTTCCGCGATCTGGACGGTGCCGGCAATGCAGCAACGGAACAGCAATTCGCCGTTGTTGCCAACGCACCGGCATTTGAGATTCGCATTGACGGAAGTGTGCAGTGGCGCACCGGATTTTCAGCGGGCTTGTTCGGAGATCTTGGAAATCCAGCACAGCTCCGCGACCTGCTGAAGATGGTTGAGCAGGTGACCGGATCGCTGGGAGATGACGTTGACGCGGCAATGGAAGTGCTCAAAGTGGCACTCACAGGGCTGGACACTGCGCTCGACTATATCCAGCCGTTCATCACCGATCCCATGTTAACCGTGAAAGGTTTTCTGGGCATGAGTTCGCAGGCCATCCAGGGCGCGGCGGATCCGGTCACCGGTGTGCGATCCATCACGGGCGTGCGGACCACATTGGATGCGTCAGGATCCATGTCTGTATTCTGGCTGGGGCCTGTCGGCGCAGCAGCAGCACGTCTGGTCGTTGAAGTCGGCGAAATGGGCTTGAATCTGTGGGGCGTCGCCGAACTGCAGGCAGGACTCAAAGCTCTGAATCCCTTCGGTATTGAGGCGGCTGCG
>CAITYU010000579.1 GCA_903896675.1 uncultured Planctomycetaceae bacterium | reverse complement strand
GGGCAGGACTGTCCGAGTTGCTGTTATGGTCATGGACTTTTGAAGGCTCGGACTGATCTGAATTATGGTGCACATCAATCATCATTATCTGAAGCTGCGTGCCGGCTATCTGTTTCCCGAGATTGCTCGGCGGGTCAATGCATTTGCTCAGGCGAATCCGCAGGCGCGGATCATTCGCATGGGGATCGGTGATGTCACGGAGCCACTGACTCCGGCGATCACGAAGGCGATGCATGAGGCGGTCGACGAGATGGCTCAGCGGTCCAGCTTCAAGGGCTATGGACCTGAGCAGGGTTATGGGTTTCTGCGTGAGGCAGTGGCGGAGCAGGATTTTCGGGCGCGGGGTGTTGACATTTCGGCGGATGAGATCTTCATCAGCGATGGCTCGAAGTGCGACACCGGCAACATTCTGGACATCTTTGGCAGCGACAATCGGATTGCGATTTCCGATCCCGTGTATCCGGTGTATGTCGACACGAACGTGATGGCCGGTCATACGGGACCGGCTGACGAGTCCGGGCGATTTGGCGGACTGTTGTACCTGGTGGGGAATGAGGCGAATGGATTTGTCCCGGATCTGCCGAGCGAGCCGGTGGATCTGATTTATCTTTGCTATCCGAACAATCCGACGGGCACGGTGGCTTCTCGTGAGACTCTGGCTCGCTGGGTGCAGTACGCGAAGGCCAACAATTCGCTGATTCTGTTTGACGCGGCTTATGAGGCCTTCATTTCCGATCCGAGTATCCCTCACAGCATTTTTGAGATTGAGGGGGCGAAGGATGTGGCCATTGAATTTCGCAGCTTCAGCAAAAGCATCGGTTTCACGGGCATTCGTTGTGCATTGACGGTGGTACCGAAGCAGTTGATGGGGACTGCTCCGGATGGTGAAAGAGTGTCAATCCACCAGTTGTGGAATCGTCGTCAGTCCACGAAGTTCAACGGCGCATCCTACGTGGTGCAGAAGGGGGCGGCCGCTGCGTATACTCCGGAAGGGCGGGCTGAGATGCGGGGGCTGATTGAGTTTTACATGAACAACGCGAAGCTGTTGCGCGAGGGTTTAACGGCGGCCGGTTTGAGGGTCTTTGGTGGCGTCAATGCCCCGTACGTCTGGGTGCGAACTCCGGCCGGCCTGGGAAGCTGGGAGTTCTTTGATCTGCTGCTGTCAAAGGCCAACGTTGTGGGCACACCGGGCAGCGGATTTGGCGCGGCGGGTGAAGGCTATTTCCGCCTGAGTGCCTTCAACAGTCTGGCGAACGTGCAGGAAGCTTTGCAGCGGATCCGTGGAGTGCTCTGACCCGACAATTGCACCGCGACTGCGGAGAACGAAAAAGCCCGTCAGATTGCTCTGACGGGCTTATTCTAGGATTCCTGTTGCGTCCCCTCGCGGCATTTGCCTTTTCGGCGTAAGAGCCGAAGTTCGGTTGATCGGCTGGGCCGACCTGCGATTCTGAGAGCAGGAACGGGCGGCTTGAACTCTGCTGCGTGCTGCTGAGCAAGATGCCCTTCTGGAAGGATCTTCGGCGACCGTGGGCGTGCGTCGCTATACGAAGTCCGCAGGATCGACAGATTCCGCATATTCCCTGCATGCCGAACAGGCCATCCTGCGGCAGAATCTGACGGTAGCAGCGTTTCGCAGGCCGGTGCTGCTGCAGTTTGTGCAGAGTCAGGATATGTCAGGTTTGCGGGATTTTTGGGCAGAGTCGCACTTCTTCATTGAAACAGCAGGCAAATTCCGGGGGATTGGGCAGGCTGGCGGAGTGGCAACCTAGGTTAGGATTCGGAAATCTGCGCGCACGTTCAGGCAAAGGCAGCCCCAGTGGAACGCCGGCAGCAGCACCGATGAATCAGGAATTGCCTTGTGAATCCTTTCAATATTTTCCGTCGAACCCGCGTCGATCAGTCTGTTCACAGCTCGCGTCAGGCAGCCAATATGACGTGGGCCAAATCGTCGCTGTCGACTTCGTTTCATTCGACCCATGTGTTCCTGCGTCGGAATCTCTGGATCTGGCCAATCATCGCCGTGATTGTCCTTGCTGGTGTGGGGTATCTGGTACGCTCGGCTATCGAATCGACGATGCGTGACAATCTGCGTTCCAGTCTGCAGACACTGCTGGACGTGGAAGTGGCGATGCTGCAGACGTGGTTCCAGGTGCAGGAATCGAATGTGCAGTCGGCGGCCAACAGTGCTGAAGTTCGTCAGATCGCTCAGGTGCTGATCAATCCGACCGAGGCCTCGAAGTTACAGCCACAGGGGGGCACGGCGCTGACAGCCGAGGAGGCTCACAGGCGTCTGGAGCGTCACCTGAATCCGATCATGAGTTCCCATCGCTATTCCGGCTATCTGCTGGCCGACCGCAAAAAGACGATTCTGGCCAGTTCCTCGCAGGAACTGGTAGGGCAGGAAGAGATACCGGAATTTGATGACTTTCTGACGAAAGCGATGGATGGAATCAGTATTGTTTCGGCCCCGTTTCGCAGCAATTTTCAGCTGAAATCCGCCACCGGTCGCATGACCACTCAGGTGCCCGTGATGTTTGCTGCATCACCAGTGCGAGACGAGAATTTTCAGGTGATTGGAGCGCTGTGTCTGCAGATTCGTCCGGAGGAGGAGTTTACCGAGATTCTGCAGCTGGGGCGTCTGGGTGAATCGGGTGAAACGTATGCATTCAATCGAAACGGGCTGATGATCTCAAATAGTCGTTTTGACGATGATCTGAAGCTGCTGGGGCTGGTTTCGCAGGATGAGGGTGGTGCATCACTGCTGACGATTCAGCTGCATGATCCGGGTGGCAACATGGTGACCGGGTTTCGTCCAAAAACGATGCGTCGTGACATGCCGATGACGCTGATGGTGCAGAGGGCTCTGGACGGGACGGCGTCGTTTGATCTGGACGGCTATTCTGACTACCGCGGGGTGCCGGTGGTGGGGGCATGGAAATGGCTGACTGGTTACGAGATCGGAGTGGCCACGGAGATAGACCATGAAGAGGCGTATCTGCCGCTGACTATTCTGCAGCGGACGTTTCAGTTCATGTTTGGTCTGCTGGTCCTCAGTTCGATTGCCATCTTCATCTTCACGATTGTTGTGTCGCGGCTGCAGCGGGAGGCACGCAAGGCGGCCGTGGCGGCCAAACAGGTGGGTCAGTACGAGCTGCTTGAAAAACTCGGTCAGGGAGCGATGGGGGTGGTCTACAAGGGGCGACATGCGATGCTGCGACGTCCCACTGCGATCAAACTGCTGGATCTGGAGAAGATCAACCCGGGGTCGATTGCCCGTTTTGAGCGCGAGGTGCAGATCACCTGTCAGTTGAATAACCCGAACACAATCGCGATTTATGATTACGGACGAACTCCGGAGGGCGTGTTCTACTATGCCATGGAATTCCTCGACGGGATCAATCTGGAAAATCTGGTAAATCAGGCCGGGCCGCTTCCGGAGGCTCGTGTGATTCACCTGCTGCTGCAGATCTGCGGTTCGCTGTATGAAGCCCACAGCAAGGGCCTCGTACATCGGGATATCAAGCCTGCCAACATCATGCTGAATCGCCGCGGTGGACTTTCGGACGTCATCAAAGTGCTGGACTTTGGTCTGGTGAAGGCGATTGATGAGAAGAAGCAGGCGGGCATGACTGCGGCCAATTCGCTGACGGGCACGCCACTGTATATTTCACCGGAGGGCATCAACGCTCCGGCCCTTGTCGATGCCCGCAGCGACATCTATGCTGTTGGTGCGACGGCCTACTTCCTGTTGACCGGACATCCGCCGTTTGTGTCCAACAACCTTGTGGAACTGCTGCGGATGCATGTGATGGAGCCTCCGGTGGCACCTTCGCAGCGACTGGGACGTCCGGTCTCACCGGAGCTGGAGACAGCCGTGCTGGCATGTCTTGAGAAAAATCCTGCCAATCGTCCGCAGACCGCCCGTGATGTGGCCAACCTGCTGCGTAAGTGCCGGGAACACGGCCAATGGACGGTGGACGACGGCGATGCCTGGTGGGGCCGATTTGAACGTGGGCAACTGGGGGGCAGCAGTGGTCGGATGGGACGCACGATGGCGGACAACGCCAGCGACGGCCCGGCCGGCAGTGGCGAGCGGGACCGGAAGCCACCGCAGCAGGGATTTGACCAGACAATCGTTTCGGAAAGCGGCGACGACTGAGCGACACAGCCCGCTGCTTGGGGCGATGGGGTTTCTGCTGGTCAGGGCTGACCGTGTCCTTCTGGCAGGACTCGGCGGGCAGGACCCACGCGGTGAAAAAGGCTCAACGCAAGATGAAGTGTGCGGTGTGCAGAAGTATTTTGACCACGAAGGACACCACGTACGGAGTCATCCAGAGGTGAGCCGGTAAACCCAGGGAGGGCGAGGCTCCCGCCGAGCCGGACGATCCAGCGGACTGACAGGGATTCGGCTCAGCAGGAGCTTCGCCCTACCGAAGGGGTCAACACCCGTGGCAAGGCAATCGTAGCTGCACACAGGATTTCGCGTTGGTCCGTAAAAAAATGGGGGTGACTTGATTCCCCTGGTTTCGCTAAACTTCGGCAGGAGTTGCCGGAGCAACGCGATTTTTCGGTCACAGGATGGAGTCGCAGGGATGTGTCAGGTGGAGTATCGCCGGGCTGGGCGAGTGCTGCAGCGTCTGTGTTTTGTCATGTTTGCGGGGCTGCAGGGGTTGGCATTACTGCCAGAATCCGCAATGGCTCAGCAGGCAAAACTGACGGCTGAACAATTGCTGCGACAGTATGTTCCGCTGCAGAAAGGCGTGGAATATGACACGCCAAAGCCGGAAGAACTGGCGAAATGCCGGTTGGTACAGGAGAAGAACAGCTACGTGATTTATGGCCCGGCGAACGAGCCGTTGCGACGTTTCACGGATTCCAACGGGGACGGCCCGCCGGACATGTTCCGCTACTACCGCCTTGGTCTTGAGGTGTACCGCGAGGTTGATTCGAATGGGGACTACAAAGCTCGAAAGAATACCCGTCCCGACCAGTTTCGCTGGATGAACTGGGGAGGGACTCGCTGGGGCGTGGATGCTGACGAGGACGGTCGGATTGATACCTGGAAGGTGATTTCGGCGCAAGAGGCGGCACGTGTTGCGGTTGAGGCGCTGATTGCCGGTGATCTGAAGGCCCTGTCGACAGTGATGCTGAACGACGCCGACATTCAGGCTCTGAAGGTACCGGCGGCGATGGCGAAGCAACTGCAGGATGCGGCCGCGGATCTGCCGAAGAAGGCTCAGGCCTCCGTGGCCAATGCCAAAGTTCTCAACACTCGATCCGTCTGGGTGCGATTCGATCCTCCGCCACCGGGGCTGGTACTGGCCGAACAGAGCGGCGCAGCTCGCGATCTGGTGGTGTATGAAAATGCCATGGCGTATGTGCAGAACGGCGAAAAGCTGGACCTGATTTCCGTTGGCGAAATGGTGCAGGTGGGCGACGTCTGGAAGCTGGTTTCAGTCCCGACACCGCTGGATACCAGCGGCCAGGCCGTGGTGGTGATGGGTGGAATTCTGATGCAGTCGGGGATGGGTGGAGATTCCGCCGGCCCGACTCAGGAAATGTCGGCTGACATGCAGAAGTCTCTGGCTGATCTGCAGAAACTGGATGAGAACAGTCCGCCGCCCGATGCCGCTCCGAAGACACTGGTCGATTACAATGTGTCACGAGCCAATCTTTCGGAGAAGCTGGCCGGATTGTCACGCACCGAGGATGAGCAGTTGCAGTGGATTCAGCAGTTGACCGACAGCCTGTCGACGGCTGCACAGTCTGGACTGTATCCGGATGGACTGGTGCGACTGCAGCAGTTGGAAACAACAGTGAAAGCCAATCAGAAGCTGCTGGGTTATGTCTATTATCGTCGGCTGATGGCCGAGTACGCAGTTCGTCTGAAGGAGGATGACAAGGCAGCGGATGACGCTGCGGCTCGGAAGTCCCGTGAGGCCACACAGAAATGGTGGTTTGAGCAGCTGGAGAACTTTGCGAAGCAGTGGCCTGCCTCTGAGGATGCTCCCGATGCTGTGGTGCAATTGGCGATCAGCTATGAACTGATGGGCCGAATTGATGATGCCAAAGCGTGGTATGGTCAGTTGGCGAGGAATTATCCGAAGACGGAAGGTGGAGTAAAAGCGGCTGGAGCTCTGCGGCGTCTGAGTCTGACCGGTAACCCGCTGCAACTGGCCGGGAAGAATCTGCAGGGGCAGCCCATCAGCATTGAGCAGTATCGGGGGAAGGTCGTGCTGGTGGTCTTCTGGGCCTCGTATGCACAGCCCTTTCTGGCTGATGCAGAGACTTTGAAGTCTGTCTATGCGAAGCATCAGAAGAGCGGTTTTGAAATTGTTGGTATCAATATGGATCCGGATGCTGCAGCGGCCAACGCGTGGCTGGGTTCAAATGCGATTCGCTGGCAGAATCTGCGGGAGGCTCCGCAGCAGGCCGGTGCACAGCCCGGAGATTTCGGATTCGGCATCGTTTCGGTTCCCACCATGTTCCTTGTGAACAAGGAAGGTATTGTGGAGGGCGGGATCACCAGCCGGAATCTGGATCTGGCCGTGGACGCTCTGGTTCAGGGCAGGAAACTGGAAACGCTGAAGCCTCAGGAGGAGCCTGCGGTCCCGGCTCCAGCGACATCGGCTGCGCCGGCACCCGCAGCAGCGGGAACGCCGCGACCGAAGAACTGAGAATCATCAGGGCGACCGACGGAATATCGGGCCCCTGCAATGCAATGCAGGGCAGTTCCGGGATTTGAGTTTCCGGGGTGTTCGTCATCGCCGGATGGCCAATTCCGGCAGGAATTTACCGTTCATGGTTGTTGACTGTATGAACAGGGGGACGGTGCAGATGGAGTTTTCAACTTGCGCGGTATGGCGGCCCCTGATCGCCCTGCTGCTGTCATTTCCACTGCCTGCCGTGGCCGCACCGCCCAATATTGTGCTGATCTATGTGGACGATCTGGGTTACGGAGACCTTGGGTGCACCGGCGCGACCGCCGTGGCAACTCCGCACATTGATCGCATTGCGGAAGAGGGTTGTCGGTTCACCGATGGTCACAGTGCAGCGGCAACCTGCACTCCGTCGCGATATTCCCTGCTGACGGGCGAATATGCGTGGCGGAGAAAGGGAACCGGTATCGCGCCCGGGGATGCTGCCGCCATCATTTCTCCTGACCGGGTGACTCTGGCCACAATTCTGCAGCGTGCGGGTTATCGGTCAGCAGTTGTGGGAAAGTGGCATCTGGGACTGGGCAGTGGCGAATTGGACTGGAATCGTCCGATTACGCGAGGCCCATTGGATCTGGGTTTTGACGAAAGCTTCATTATTCCGGCGACGGGTGACCGAGTTCCATGTGTGTATGTGGAGGGACGTCAGGTTGTGGGGCTGGATCCGCAGGACCCGATTCAGGTCAGTTTTTCCGGCCCCGTGGATGACGAGCCGACAGGCCAGAGCAATCCTGAACTGCTGAAGCTGAAGTGGGATCACGGACATAACGCGACGATTGTCAACGGCATCAGTCGAATCGGTTTCATGTCCGGGGGCCAGCGGGCACGCTGGGTGGATGAGGATATGGCCGATGTCCTGACTGCGCGGGCGCAGAAGTTCATCGAGCAGCATGTATCCAGTCATCATCAGCAGCCCTTTTTTCTGTTCTTCAGTACTCACGACGTGCATGTTCCGCGAGTGCCGCATCCGCGATTTGCCGGACGCACGTCGCTGGGGGCTCGCGGCGATGTGATCGCCCAGCTGGACTGGTGTGTGGGGCAGTTGCTGGCAACGCTTGAGCAGCATCGGTTGACTCGCAATACGCTGGTGATTCTGACCAGTGACAACGGGCCCGTGCTGAATGACGGCTATCAGGATGAAGCGGCGGAACGCAACGGCGAACATCGACCGGCCGGTCGGTATCGTGGCGGGAAGTACAGTTCATTTGAGGCGGGCACCCGAGTACCGCTGCTGGCACGCTGGCCCGCTCGAATCCCCGCTCGTACGACATCCGACGCGCTGTTTTGTCAGATCGATTTTCTGGCAACGTTTGCCGCCCTGACCGGCGAGTCGATTCCGGAGGGCTGTGGTCCCGACAGTCGCAATCTGCTGCCTGCACTGCTGGGTGAAGATCGGAATGGCAGAGAACACCTCGTCCAGCAGGCCGGTGCACTATCCATTCGAAAGGGACGCTGGAAGCTGATTGAAGCTGCCAGGGGCCCGGCGGTGAATCGGCAGGTGAATATTGAGACCGGCAACCTTGGCGAGGTCCAGTTGTATGATCTGACGGCGGATCCCGGAGAAACTCGCAACCTCGCAGCCACTGAGCCGACACAAGTGGCCGAGCTGCAGCAGTTGCTGGATCAGCTTCGCAATGGTTCTGATAACGATCGCTGAGTCTGTCCAGTCAGGTGATTCTGAATTCTGCAGCAACGCTCCACGGAGTGAAGGAGTTTTGTGTCAGTGCGGCACGAATCCAGATTCGGTAAGTGCGTTCGCGCGCGAGTGCCGGAGAGAACTCGTGCCGCGTCCCGGTAATTCCTGTGC
>CAITYU010000578.1 GCA_903896675.1 uncultured Planctomycetaceae bacterium | reverse complement strand
GCCACTGGATCACACGGCTCGGCGGGAGCCTCGCCCCACCGAGATACGATCCCTCGGCTCGGCAGGAGCCTCGCCCTCCCGAGATACGATCCCTCGGCTCGGCGGGAGCCTCGCCCTCCCGAAATTACGATCACACGGCTCGGCAGGAGCCTCGCCCTCCCGAGATACGATCCCTCGGCTCGGCAGGAGCCTCGCCCTCCCGAGATATGATCCCTCGGCTCGGCGGGAGCCTCGCCCTCCCAAGGTCGCCACACGCAAACAGCGCGACCGTCAACCTGTCGTTTTTCCGTGTCTTTCCGTGGTGAAATAAACCCACCCAAACGCCACAAGAACGCCCGTGGGTTTCCACCCTCGGCTCGGCAGGAACCGCGCCCTTCATTTTACGTTGAGTCTTTTCAGCGACGGCTGACCGCCACGGTGAAAATTCCCTGCGACCGAGCCTGCTTGCACAGCATTCGCTCGATCTTGCCGCGTTTCCTGCTATTCTCCGCAGGCTCGCTGGATCCTGCTTGCAGCCAACTTCGTCCGCAGACAACAGAAAAGCATTTTTGTGAGTGCCAGTTTTTCCGCTGATACAGCCAATCAGGTGCGGTTTCTACGTGAACAGACTCAGCAGGCTGTTTCGCAGGTGGTGGTGGGGCTTGAGGCCGTCACTGACCAGCTGCTGATGGCACTGCTGGCCGGAGGTCACGTGCTGCTGGAGGGTGTGCCGGGCACGGCCAAAACCACGCTCTGCCGCACCTTTTCCAGCGTACTGGGGCTGCATTTCGAACGCATTCAGTTTACTCCGGACCTGCTGCCTTCTGACGTCACGGGTACTCAGGTGCTGGATCGCAACACCAGCGAGTTTGTGCTGCGTAAAGGCCCCGTCTTCTGTCAGCTGCTGCTGGCGGACGAGCTGAACCGTGCCCCCGCAAGGACGCAGTCAGCACTGCTGGAGGCGATGCAGGAGCGGCAAACGACCATTGAAGGCAAGACGCTGCCGCTGCCGGACCCTTTCATGGTGCTGGCAACGCAGAATCCGATTGAACAGGAGGGAGTGTACCGCCTGCCTGAAGCACAGCTTGACCGTTTTCTGTTTCGTGTCAATGTGGGCTATCCTGAACGAGACCAGGAAGTGGCGATGCTGGATCTGCACAGTCGGCCGACCGTGCGTCCGGCTCCGGTGGCAACAGCGGACCAGATTCTGTCGATCCGTGCGGCACTTGATACCGTTTACGCAACTCGCGAATTGCAGGAGTACGTGGTGGATCTGGTGCGACAAAGTCGCCGGCATGCGGATCTGGCGCTGGGAGCCAGCCCGCGTGCTGCGATCAGTCTGCTCAAGGCGGCTCGTGCCCAGGCACTGCTGCAGGGGCGGGGCTTTATGACGCATGCCGATGTGCAGGAAGTCTGCCTGCCGGTGCTCAGCCATCGACTGATTCTGCGTCCCGAGGCAGAGCTTGACGGGCGGCGCATTGAAGCGGTGATCCAGCAGGTCATACGCAGCGTCCCGGTTGTGCAGGATCGGCTGCGATGACTTCGCTTGGCCGGGCCGTGCTGCTGATTGCAGTCAGTGGTCTGTTTGCCGGACTGATCCGAGGTCAGGCCGCTGCTGCGGCTTTGTCCCTGGCGACTCTGTTCTGGCTGATGCTGGAGTGGGTCTGGTTTCAGTGGCGGCTGCGTTTTCAGATTCCCCGCCTGACATTCCAGCGGGTGGTGAACGACCGGGAAGACTCCGAGGGCACCCTGCAGGCCGGGCGGCTGCTGCGAGCGCAGGTCTTGATTGGTACCGGTGGCACGTGGTGTCATGGTCCATTTCACATTGAGGATGTCCTTCCGGAAAATGTGGACGTGGAACAGTCAGAGCATCAGACCTGCTGCGGTACCGGCTTTCGCACGGCCGTATTTTTCTGGACAGGTCGAGTCCGCGGGGCAGGGCAGTTGCGATTACCCGGCTTTCGCATTGTGGTGCAGGACCGACACGGTTTTTTTCGGTCTGAGTCGTTTGTTGAGTGCCGGCAGATTTTCCGCGTGTTGCCGGGATGGCTGGAGACCGGCGAGCATCGTCCGGTGATTAAACGCATCAATGCCATTCCTCGTCACGGCATTCATCGTCTGCAGCGAGCCGGGATGGGATCAGAACTGCTGGAGCTGCGGGATTACGTCAGCGGTGACCCGCCCAAATCGATTGCGTGGAAAGTTTCGGCTCGACGTGACCGTCTGATGACTCGCCAGTACGAATCGGAAGTTCCGATCCGGGTGCAGTTGTTTCTGGACGGTGGAATCAGCATGCGGGTGGGCGGTTTTGGCAGTCGTCTGCTGGATCAGGTCTGCTTTGTGGCCGCCTCGGTGGCGCGCAACGCAATTTCTGCGGGGGATTCCGCAGGCCTCGTGTGTTTTGACGAGCAGGGTCTGCGAGTGCTGGGTCAGCAGACTGGTGATCGTGGATTTCAGCAGTTGCTGCAGGCGATGGCGGACTTTGCTGTCAACCCGCGGCCTCAGACGGCTCGACTGACGCCGCAACTTGAGCAGGCGGCTCTGGCGGTCATGGGACAGCAGTTTCCCCACCTGCTGAATCCGCGAATCAATTATCTGCCGTGGAGTCTGTTTCCGGTATTGCCGTGGCGCAGGCGACGGCAGCGGCAGCGTGGTCAGTTGTCCTCGGCCCTCGCCCAGCATTACGGCATGACGGCCGAGCTTCAGATGCAGCTGCTGCTGGACGACGGGCTGCTGGCCACTTACAGCCAGCGTTTCCTGAATCAGTGTGGCATGGCGTGGCTGGCGCCTGTGGTCGCGGTGCGAGGCCGCGGGTTTCATGATGGTGTGGCCCGCATGGAGGCACTGTCGCAGGCGGTCCTGACGGCTGTATCACGGGCAAAGGATAATGAGGTTCTGGTAATCCTCGCGGACCTGCTGGAAAGCAGTCACGGGATCGCACATCTGATCCCGGCCCTGCGATTGGCGCGAGCCCGTCATCATCGCGTGGTCTGCGTCTGCCCAACTCCCACCTTTCGTCGCCCTGTGGGCAACACGCTGGAACTGACCGGCACAAGTGCCGAGGATCTGCTGATGGCTGCCGAACAAACGCGGACTCGCGGACTGGCCAGCGGACTGCATCGCGAGCTGCGGCGACTGGGAGTGGCGACGGCGTTTGCGGGGGAATCTTCAGCCATTCACACAGTGCTGTCCGAAATGGATCTGGCCAGGTCCGGGCGAGCGGGTGCAGGAGTCTCCCGATGACGACCGTGAATTCGCCGGTTGCTGACAGCCCGGATGACCAGCCTGTGGACCTGACGCCACTGCGTCTGGCTCCGACAGTCCAGTTGCTGCGGGGCCTGCTGGTGCAGTTGCTGGCGATGAGTACCACGGCACTGCTGATTTTCAGTCTGGTACCGCAGTTGCATGCTTCCATCCGCCTGCTGATCGCAGCGCTGGTGCTGCTGACACTCAGACATGTCGGTGGGTTGCTGGTACTGCTGTGTCTGCTGCTGCATCTGCTGCTGACGGAACCTCAGGTGCGAGGTCGGCTGGCAGCCGAAAACTCGCTGGCGTTCTGTCTGGGCTGTCTGGTGTTTCTGATGTTTTTATGGCGGCAGCGACCGCTGCTGCAGGAGGCCGGAGGCCGATCACTGGGTGCCGGTCTCAGGACGCTGAGTGGCGGTGATGGGGTGGCCAGGCAGGACGGCGAATCCGGGATGCAGAGCGTGGATGCATCTGACCGCCCGCCGGTGCAGCTCCGTGATCTGCTGAGCGGTGAATTCTGGTCTGCGAACGCCGAACGACTGCTGCAGTGGCAGACAGCAGCGATCCGCGGAGTCTTGCTGCTGCTGGCGGCTGCCGTCACCGGTTGTATCACCGTAGCCGTACTGCCTCGTGGTCGGGGACTGACCGGGCAGTTTCGTGAAGCGATTCAGGCGGAACCGGAGATGCAGTCGGCAGCACTGCTGATTACTGTGGTGATTGCCGTGATTGTGGTGGCGGCCGAACTGTCGCGCCGACGCATGTCCGGGGCAGAAGCTCGGCAACTGGCCCGATCGCAGCAACTGGAACTGTGGTATGACGATCTGTGGCAGATTGTGAAACGCCGCATTGCGGCGCGACGGAAACGCTTTGCCGGAAAACCGGGGCCCACGGAGGTCTCGACCAGGCCACCTGGTGCTGTCGCGGACGCAACCGGGCGGGAATTGCCCTGATTCCCGCGGATTAGGTTTGCTCAGCCAGCGACAAACCGTCACAATTTCTGATGAAAATGTCATGGAAGTCTGCCCGGCATTCCGGAAAACCCTGCGAATTTTCCCTGGATTTCAACCGTCTCAACGAATTGAGCGGCGTCGTGCTGCTGGCAGTCCCCTTGGTTCTGTGCGCAGCGACAGCAGCTTGTTCCTCTTGCCTCTGCAGGCCTCGCAGCATGAACGTTCTCTCCCCATTGGTTGCCCGGTTCCGCAGCGTGGCTGTTTTGCTGCTGGTGGTAATCACCAGCATGGCGGCATCCTCGCCAGCTGCTGCGCAGCAGCTCACTGGCCCGGATCTGTTTCCGCAATCCACGGCAATCTGTCTTGAGGTCACGGACCCACCAGCCCTGCTGGCGTCGCTGGTACAACATCCGCTGGTGGATCAGTTGCAGGGGATTGAGGGTATTCGCAAAGCGCTGTCCGGTCCGGAAATCCAGCCGCTGCTGACCGGCAGGAACTTTTTCCAGTTGCAGATGGGCATGCCGTGGCTTGAGGCACTGCAGGCGATTTCGGCGCAGGGGCTCTGGATCGCAGTGGACAGTCGGGATCAGTCCGCCGCGCTGCTGATTCACGGACGTGATGAACAGTTGATGCAGGATGTGCGGCTGAAACTGCTCGAGCTGACTCGCCTCACGCCGGGAGGCAATGGGAAACTGGACACGTACCGGGACATTCCCGTGTATCGGCTGCCGCAGGGCGGTGCTGCGGTGGTGGGCCAGTGGTTGCTGGTGGTGAATAAAAACGAAGCCGGCCGACGTCTGCTGGATCGACTGCTGGACCTGCAGTCTGCTGACGACCAGTCGTTGTCAGCCTTGCCGGCATGGCAGCAGGCCCGGGCTGCTCGACAACCGCAGTCTGCTGCGTGGCTCTGGGCCGGCATGCAGGCCATCCGTGAGACAGCCGGCCATCGTGCTGTATTCCGCAATCAGGCCGAAAATCCTGCGGTAGAGCTGCTGTTTGGGGGCCTGCAGACCGTACTGAACCGAACGGATTGGCTGCAGGCGGAACTGCAGGTTGCAGACAGCAGTCTGCGACTGGCGCTGACAGCACCGTTCAGTGCCGACTGGATGCCGGAAACTCGCCAGTGGTACTTTGGACCGGAAGCTGCCGGTCAGGTGCCGGCGGTTCCTCAGGTGGCCGGCCTGCTGGGCAGCGTTGGCATGTATCGCAACGTATCAGAAATGTGGCAGCGGGCGGGTGATCTGTTTGATGCAGACATCAATGACAGGATGGCGGAAGCAGAAAGCAATCTGGGAACGATTTTTGGCGGTCGGGATTTCGGTGACGAGGTGCTGGGCGCCTTTGGCCCGCAGCTGCTGCTTGTGGCTGCTCGGCAGGATTTCTCGTCTGTGCAGACGGTCCCGGCAATTCGCCTGCCGGCCTTCGCCGTGGTGCTGCAGCTGAAGGATGCGGAAACGATGCGTCCGGAGCTGCGACGTGCCTTTCAAAGTGCGATTGGCTTTTTCAACATTACGGGCATTCAGGAGGGTCGGCCTCAACTGGACATGGATATGCAGAAATCAGCGGATACAGAGCTGATCATTTCCCGTTATCTGCCGCCCAGAAAGCCAGGCACCGGGGAAGCTCCGCCGGTGCCCCTGATTTACAATTTCTCGCCCACCGCAGCATTCCGGAAAGATCAGTTTGTGCTGGCATCGACAGAACAGTTGGCGGCCGAAATTCTGCAAGCCCCGCGGCAGGCCCCGGTTGCAGCCAATATGGCCATGCATGTGCAGGCAGACATCGCCGGTCAACTAGTGGCTGACAATCAGCAGTCCCTGGTTTCGCAGAACATGCTGACCAAAGGACAGACTCGCGAAGAGGCTGAAGCGGAAGTGGCCGTGCTGCAGCAACTGATCAGCCTGATGCGGGGAATGACATTTCAGCTCCGCCCGGATCCTGCAGCGAAGCAACTGCAGCTTGAGCTTGATCTTCAGCTGACACCCGCGTCGCAGCCGAACGGCGTGACGGAGGAGTCAGGTCGTGGCAACTGAACTGACCGCGCCAGAGCTGTGGCAGCCCTTCGAGCCGGGAGTTGACGGCCAGTGGGATCTGGTGGCGGCCGCGCACCTGTTTCGGCGGGCCGGATTCGGAGCAACTCGACAGCAGTTGGAAGCGGCTGTGCGAAAATCGCCGTTGCAGGTGATTGATGAATTGCTGGACGGGCAGGAGCCTCCCGAGTATCGCTCGGAAATGCAGACGCTGGCGACTGCCGCCATTTCCGGTGGCAGCGTCGCCCCCCTGTCAGCGTGGTGGGTCTATCGAATTCTCAGCACCCCGCTGCAATTGCTCGAAAAGACAGTGGTGTTCTGGCATGGTCACTTCGCCACTGGTGCTGACAAGGTCACGGATCCGCAGCTGATGCTGACTCAGAATCAGCTGCTGCGGCGACTGGCGTTCGCAGATTTTCACGAGCTGGTACAGCAGATCTCGAAGGATCCCGCGATGCTGCTGTATCTGGATTCGGCATCGAACCGCAAGGCTCATCCGAACGAGAATTTTGCTCGTGAACTGATGGAGCTGTTTTGTCTGGGCGAGGGTCAGTACACAGAGCAGGACATTCGTGAACTGGCGCGCTGTTTCACAGGCTGGGAAGTCCGTCGCGGCGAATTTCGCTTCAATCGATTTCAGCACGATACCGGTCAGCGGTCATTTCTGGGTGCCACTGGTGTGCTCAGCGGCGAGGAAGCGGTGCAGGTGGTGCTGCGGCAGCCTCAGACGGCCGAATTCATCGTCGGCAAACTGCTGCGTTACTTCCTGATGGACGAACCTGCGGGGCAGGCTGAGCTGGTGGCACCGCTGGCGCAGCAGTTTCGTGACGGTGGCCTGCAGATTCGTCCGCTGCTGCGAACCATGCTTGGCAGTCGTCTGTTCTTTTCCCGTCAGTGTGTGGGGCGAAAACTGAAATCTCCGGTTGAGCTGACCCTGGGGCTGCTGCGATGTCTGGAGGGCAGCACCAACGCGGTGGAACTGGCACAGGCGCTGCAGCAACTGGGACAGGGCCTGCTGTATCCTCCCAGTGTCAAAGGCTGGGATGGAGGACGCACGTGGATCAACTCGTCGACACTGCTGGGACGCAGCAACCTGATGCGGCGACTGATCACCTCCGAGACGACTCGATTCGGCCGTCTGTCCCTGCGCGACTTTCTGTCAGCTCGCGGGCTGCAGAAGCCTGAAGACATGCTGTCCGAGCTGCAGTTGCTGCTGTTTGCGGTACCGATTCCCGTAACAGCTCGCGAAAGTATTGTCGCGCTGATGAAATCGGGGTCGGATGCGGCTGTGGCAGAAGGTCTGCATGCCTTGTGTACGTTGCCGGAATTTCAGTTGTGCTGAAGCGGGAGACTGAGTGATGCGGCTGGATCGTCGTGGATTTCTGCAGCAGGTGGCAACCGGATCAGCGGTGCTCAGTTTCGGTGGTCTTGTGCCACTGCCATTGCTGGCCTCCGCCGAAAAGACTCGCGCTGAGCGAATTCTGGTGGTCATTGAGCTGCAGGGTGGCAACGACGGGTTGAATACTGTGATCCCGGTGGCTGATCCGCTGTATCGCCGACGGCGACCGACGCTGGCGATTCCGCAGTCAGACGTGCTGCCAGTGGCGGATGGCATGGGCTTTCATCCGGCGCTCCGGGGTTTCGCGGACCTGCTGGAAGCCGGGCAGCTGGCAGTGGTGCAGCAGGTTGGCTATCCGCAGCCAAACAGGTCTCATTTTGAATCCATGGATATCTGGCACACCTGTCTGCGGAAGGACCAGCAGCGGCCTGACGGCTGGCTGGGTCGCTGGGCCGAACGTCTGCAGGGAGTGGGGGGTGATGCGGCGGCGCTGCACCTGGGACCGGAGAAACTGCCGTTTGCACTGATGTCACGAAGTGTGCGAGTGCCATCGGTGCGATCGCTGGAAGAATTTCGCCTGCGTGGTGCGGAGGACCAGACGTTTCGTGAGGCGGTGCAGAGTCTGGCTGAGGCGAAACGTGCTGAACCGGATGATCTGCTGAATTTTGTTGCCAGCAGCACCGCCTCAGCGCTCACAGCCAGCGAAAGGCTGGCGACTGCAGCCAAAGTC
>CAITYU010000577.1 GCA_903896675.1 uncultured Planctomycetaceae bacterium | reverse complement strand
AGGGCCGATCTCAGCAAAGCCAGGTGCGTAAGCACCTGGTTCGGACGCTCCCCCCACCCCAGTTTCCCACACGCCGTCGACAAAACCGTAGCCTGGGCTTTAGCCCTCGTCATTACCCACGAAACCATGCGGGCCCTTGGAACGCGTGTTTCGTTCATGTTCTGCCTGCGGCTGTGATTCAGGCCTGAAGGGCCGTTTTCCGGTAGCCCAGGGCGCAGCCCTGGGTGACCGGGGCCCCCAAAAAAAATTGGTTTTTAGGCCTGAAGGGCCGATTTCAAGGCGATTGTGGTTGCGCGGTCATGCACGGCGTTCCAGGTGCTCACGCACGTGGCTCTGCTGAAACCGGCCCTTCAGGCCTGGGGGGGGGAGGTTGGTGCTGTCGTGACCAGGTGCTTACGCACCTGGCTTTGCTGAGATCGGCCCTTCAGGCCTGGTGTGGGCATCGGGGGCCAGGTGCGGGTTTCGGGGCGTGGTGTGACCCTGAGGGCCTCGTTTTGTTGGTGCGACTTGCCTGCGTTTGCGATTCAGGCCTAAAACGCCGCTTTCCGGTAGCCCGGGCGCAGCCATTGTCATGACCCCTCGTTGCAGGTGTCATGGTTCAAAAGATTGTGCCGCCCCACCGACCACCAATGGGCCAACGGCCACACACAACTTAGCCGCGGGCAACGCCCGAGGAACTCGGATCAGAGCTCCCGAAGCTGTTCCTGAATTCACAGCCATTGCATTCGCCGATCACCACAGGCGGATGAGGTTGGCTTCTAATTGCGAGCCGAAAACCAGGGATTCCCTGCGATGCAGCGGCGGAATGCCATCGACAACACCCCATTTCGTGGGTAATCACGAGACTTTAGCCCGGGCAACCCCTCACCCCGAGTTCCAAACCGGTAGCCCGGGAATTCTGCCCGGCCACTCCTTCAACATTCACCACAGCATTGTCTCCCGGGCTAAAGCCGAGGCTACTGTTTGATGATCCCCTATGGCACCATGGACGACATCGGCTTTGCGGTTTGCCGCGGGAGGGTTCAACGTTTGCAACACCGAGTGTTCTTTGGAGACTTCTGCCGGGCATTCCTGACGCGGGGGACAAAAGTCGGCTGGGGGTGTCAGGCCGTCTTCCTCCGCTTGAAGAACGCAGGTTTTTTGGGGGTGGTGGGGTGTGTATGTGCCCGGGCTAAAGCCCAGGCTACGGTTTTGTCCAGGGCGTCAGGCCTGACCCGGGTTCAGCCGTGGTCGCAAACAGCGCTGCCACTCAGCGCCCCGATCGCTGTACCTGCCTCAGCAGCTCACGCAGCTCGTCCGCTGTCTCCCGCCGCTCATGCACCAGATTTCTGGTCTCCCCCGGATCACTCGCAAGATCGTAAAGCTGCTCTTTCGCACCTGGCACCAGCTCCGGCAACGCATACTGCTGCAATCGCCCCTGCTGATAATTGTTCCCACCCGATCCCTCGTGAGCGAGATACTTCCACGAACCCCGTCGAATCGCCAGTGTTTGCTGTCCTCGGAAGGCCTGAGTCACCACGTAGGGACGCACAGCCGCAGTGGCATCGCCACGCAGCACCGGCAGCAGACTGAAACTGTCCTCGCCACTGCCCGCCGGCAACGGAACTCCCACAATCTCAGCCACTGTGGCCAGCACATCGGTCAGGCTTGCCAGTTGATCCGTCTCAGTTCCCGCAGCCACCACGCGCGGCCAGCGCACCAGCAGTGGAATTCGGTGACCGCCCTCCCAGTTGTCCCGCTTCACACCCCGCCACGGAGCAGCCCCGTCATGGCCATGGTCCGCTCGCATCTGCACGACGGCGTCCACCTCCGGGCCATTATCACTGGTAAAGATGAACAGCGTATTCTCCAGCACACCCCGCCGCTCCAGCAGCCCCGTCAGTTGACCCACCAGATCGTCCAGCTCCAGCAGAAAATCTCCATGCGGACCCGCCCCGGACTGTCCCTGAAATCGGCTGCTGGCAAATGACGGCAGATGCACGGCCTGAGTCGCGTGGTACAGGAAAAATGGCTGCTCCGGATGCTCATCCAGATGCTGCTCGATCAACCGCCGACTGCGTTCCAGAAACACCTGATCCACGGACTGCATGGGAAAATCGGAAGCAATCAGCCCGGCCCGACAATCATTCGCGTACGGGTGTCTGGGCAACCCGGACCTGTCCAGCGGCATGCTCGGCGGCACAGGAATTCGATCGCCATCGATGAATGCATACAGCCAATCCGTTGTTGGACAGCACGCTGTTCCGAAAAAACGCTCAAACCCGTGTTCCAGCGGACCGCCCTCAACGGGTCTGGTGAAGTCAATTCGCCGAATCGCCTCTGGCCTTCCGTCGTGAATCGCCTGTCCCGCCGAATCGCGAAACGTCAGCCCCAGATGCCATTTGCCCACGGCCCACGTGGCATACCCCTGTTGACGCAGCAGACTGGCCACGGTCGTTCGGCCGGCAGCCAGCAGCGACGGCCCTCCGGCACCCGTGAAAACGGTGCCCCCGCGAGGCACGCGGAAGGGCATCTGACCCGTCAGCAGTCCGTAGCGTGTCGGAGTACACACGGTGGCCGGGCTGTGAGCATCCGTAAACCGCATGCCCTGCCGCGCCAGCCGGTCAATCTGCGGCGTCGCCACTTTTGCCTGCGGGTTATAACACGTCGCATCCCCATAACCAAAATCGTCAGCCAGAATCAGCACGATGTTGGGACGGTCCCCCGCCCGCAACACACTGATTCCCAGCAGACAGGCCAGCACGCATCGCAGCATCAGCATTGTCCAAACCGCCATTCCAGCGCATCAATACTCAAACCCACCGCCAGGGATTCTCAACCTGCAGTCCCTACCGTACCCGAACAACAATCTCGGCACAACAGACCTCTGGCTTTAAGTACCGACGGCGTCGTGGTGTCATCGCTGCCCCGCCCGCGTTGGCCGCGCTGTGCACCATCGTCTCACCCCACCCCGTGAGCGACAAGGCGCCAGTTGGTCCCCACCCACCCTTCACCGCACACGGCCCACTCACCACGGTAACTCGCGCACAAACAAATTGCGGAAATAAAGTTCGCTGCCGTGATGCTGCAATTCAATCTGGTCCGCACGCGGCAATGGTTCAATCCCGTTCCGATCCCAGTAGTTCTCCAGCTTCACCCGGTCCACAACCAGTTTGTCGTTCAGCCAGATCGTTACCTTGTCACCAACCATCCGAATCAGAAATGTGTTCCATTCGCCAGGCTTGCGGTCCGCCAATTGCGTCGGTGCGTTCCGCCAGCGACGGTTGTTCCATAATCCCCCGGATCCCAGATTCCGACCGTTGGAATACTGCGATACCCACTCCAGCGAATTCGCCGGATCCGCTGCGCCCGGTTTGTTGCGAGGATCCCACGGATCCCAGATCTGAATCTGCGGAGTCCCACGCAGATAAATTCCGGAATCCGCCCCCGGCGGGATCTTCCAGTCCACATACAGCTCAAAATCCCCATAGTTCGTGGCCGTGCACAGACTTTGACCGTGGCCGTCGTACGTCAGCACACCGTCCGCCACACTCCAGTGAGCTCGCATCTGCTCGTCCGCCCGCGCCTGAGCCTGCTGCAGATCAGCACCAGCCAGCCTGCGACGCTCGTTCGCGTTTTCGTGAGCCAGACCCTTCCAGCCCTCCAGTCCCGTCCCGTTGAAGATGGCTGCGAAACCCGCCGGTGCCGAGTTCAACTGTGTGCTGGCTGGCATGGTCGGTGACGGTGAATAGTCCGCCACCTGCAGATTGCGAAACTCCACCCGATCATCATGCCCCGCGAGCACCAGATGACCGCTGCGATTCTTGCGACCGGGATGAGCACTTCCGTCCAGCGGCGGCAGATCCTCAATAAATGCGTCCACGATCAACGCCCCGTTCAGGATCACCATGATGTGGTCTTCAATCGCAATGATCGTCTGAGTATTCCATTCGCCAACGGGTTTCAGGTAGCCGGTGCGAGCCGGTACAAGGCCGTAAACCGAACCGTGATACTGCCACGGCTTCAGCCACGACAACCGCTTCTTCTCGCCATTCGCCATCACCGCTTCGCCGTTGTACAGCCTGCCGTCGTGGTCCAGAATCTGAATCTCCATGCCGTCCTGCGAGGGATGTCCGTTCAGAGGCACGCGGATGCCGATGCCATTGTTGCCACTCTCTTCCAGCCGAAAATCAAACTGCAGGGCAAAGTCGCTGTACTGCTTTTCTGAATACAGATTTTTGCCGCCTTTGTTGCAGATCAGAACGCCGTTTTCAGCTGCATACCCTTTGACGTCACCCGTCCAGCCGGTCAGGTCCCGGCCATTGAACAGGTCCTGCCACGCGGCCCCCTGCAGAATTCGCAGGGCGTTTTCCGCAGCGACAACCTGAGCATCCACGGGGGGCTGCTGAGCCGTCAGGGACCGGAAGGGCAGCAGCACCGTCATCAGCAGTGCCGCCGTGAAACACAGGCGAAAAAAGCATCGCATGAGGTTTTCCTGGAGGGATTGAGTGTGGGCAGAATTCGGCAGAAGTGGTACCCTTAACAGATTCCTGTGTCATTCGCCATTGTGCTGGCCCTGCCTGGGGCACCGGTTCGGAGCCTGATCCCGTGCTGATACTCACCCCTCAATTTTCTCGCCCGCCGGCCAGCGTCCTGACGCTGCTGCTGATCGTGGCGGCCTGCGCCGCACCAGTAGCCGCCCAGTCCGAATCAGAAAAGCTGCCCGACAGCACTCTGCAGTTACCGCACTGGGTCTGGGTTGGTCCCGAAAACGCCGCGGACCGCCGGATCCAGCAGGAACTTTCGCTCGATTCCGCACCGGCATCGGCTCAGTTGAAAATCGCTGCTGACTTCTGCACCGCGGAAGTGCTGATCAATGACAGTCCCGTGTGCGTGGTGGGACCGTATGCACCGACCGTCAGTCTGGATGTCACACTGGCGCTCACGTCGGGCAGAAATCAGATCGCCGTGCGTCTGCTGAAGTCACAGGGGCCCTCAGCTTTGGCACTGACGCTGACCGCTGTCGATGTGAATGGTCCCCAGCATCTGCACAGCAGCAATCGCTGGACTGTGGCCCCCGGAACTGTGCTGGAGGACTACGGAGCGGTGCGGCCGGAACTCTGGGGGATCGATCGGCCCTCCATGGAATTGTCCGGAGCCGACAATTACGAACAGTGGCGACTGGCGACGGCGGATGCGACTGCGGCCGCGTCGGCCCCGAAGCTGCGTACCACGCCCGGTTTCCGGATCACGCGTCTGCGCGATGCCAAACCCGGCGAAGGGTCGTGGGTCAGCATGGCGTTCGATCCGGACGGACATCTGACGATCGCCCGGGAAGACAAAGGGCTGCTGCGATTTCGCCGGGAGGGCTCTGGATTCGCCGTTGATCCGCCGGAAGTGATCAATCAGGATCTGCTGGAATGCCGTGGTCTGCTGTATGCCCACGGTGCCCTTTACGCCAACGCCAACAATTCCAAAGCCATCTACCGTCTGCAGGATACCGATGGGAATGGCTCGCTGGAACAGGTCGAGAAGCTGCGGGAATACTCCGGCGGCGTCGGTCACGGTCGCAATGATCTGGTGCTGGGACCCGATGGCTGGATCTGGGCCATCCACGGCGATTCTGTGGATGCTCCGGCCGCCGGCTCGTCGCGCGACGTGACCAGTCCGCTCAGAGATTCCCGTCGTGGTCCCGTCCGGCAGGAAGGGTACGTGGTACGCATCAGTCCGGACGGTATGCAGTCGGAAGTGGTCTGCACCGGACTGCGCAATCCCTTCGGCATTGACTTCAACTCGGCCGGTGATGCGTT
>CAITYU010000576.1 GCA_903896675.1 uncultured Planctomycetaceae bacterium | reverse complement strand
GCAGTCGACGAACCCTTCCACGTCAAACGACTGCACGCCACCGTACTGAACCAACTGGGCATCGACCCCAATCGACTCAGCTACTTCCACTCAGGACTGGACCAGAAACTTGTCGGTGTTGAGCACGTAGAACCCATCCGACAGATCATCGGCTGAGTCCTCATGGGACAAGCCAGCCTCCCTCGCCCTCTCACCTCGGGAGGGCGAAGCTCCCGCTGGGCCGAACACCCTCCCCCTCACCACGCCGCCGCGACGCACGGAAATGAAGACGGCCCCCGGCATTCATCCGTGTCCTGCCGTGTCCAGCCACCTGCACAGGTACCGCCTCATTCAGACAGGCCACCACTGCGTGGCCCCACCTTCAGACCGCCAGGGAAACCGCGTCCAGCCAACATGCGCCTCGTGCTGAAACGCAAATCCCGTGGCTGGAATTGGAAGTACCCGGTCGCAGGTCCCCCGTGTCAAATGAACTTCGTGTGCGCTGGTCGTGGCAGCCGACTCGGCATTGGCCAATGTCAGGCAACTGCTGCTGCGGTCCCTGGACGTTTCAGCCGCGTACCTGCCCGGTCCCGCGAATCACGTATTTATAAGTCGTCAACTCGCGCAGACCACAGGGACCCCGCGCGTGAAACCGATCTGTGCTGATCCCGATCTCCGCTCCCAGGCCCAGTTCACCGCCATCATTGAAACGAGTACTGGCGTTAATCACTACGGCTGACGAATCAACCGCCGACTCAAAATGGCCGGCCGCTTCCAGACAGCGAGTCACTATGGCATCCGTATGACCCGATCCGTAAGTCCGAATGTGCTCAATCGCCTCTGCCAGACTGTCCACAATCCGCACATTCAGGATCAGGGCTCCGTGTTCAGTCCGATAATCCTGCTCCGTCGCCGCCACGGCTCCCGCAATACCCGCTCGTGATCGTTCGCAGCAGCGCAGCTCCACACCACGCAGCTGCAGTGCAGCTGCCAGCGGCGGCCACAGCTGATCGGCAGCCGCAGCATGGATCAGCAGAGTCTCAGCCGCGTTGCACACCGCCGGACGCTGACACTTGCTGTTGATCACAATGTCAATCGCCATCTGCAGGTCCGCACTCTGATCCACAAAAACATGACAGACACCGTCAAAGTGCTTCAGCACCGGCATCGTCGCTTCCTGAACAACCCGCTCGATCAGGGACCGGCCGCCGCGAGGAATTGCGAGGCTGATCAGATCGCCCAGTCGCAGAAATTCTCCGACCAGGCCACGGTCCGTCGACCCCACCACCTGCACCGCATGCTCGGGCAATTCCGCAGCAACCAGCGTTTCAGTAATCAACCGTCCCAGCTCAAGATTCGTACGAATCGCTTCGGAACCACCTCGCAGAATGACCGGGTTGCCACTCTTCACGCACAGCGCCGCCGCATCAATCGTCACGTTCGGCCGTGATTCGTAGATGAAGAACACCACCCCCAGGGGCACTCGCACCCGATGCACCTGCAGCCCGTTCGGACGACGATCACCGCTGATGATTTCACCCACCGGATCCGGCAGGGCGCAGATCTGTTCCACGGCAGCGGCCAGTGCCCTGATCCGTGGCTCATCCAGACGCAGTCGATCCAGCAGTGCCTCGCTCATGCCGGACTGGCGAGCGGCAGCGAGGTCCTGCTGGTTTGCCGACACCACGGAATCCACTGCTGCTCGCAATGCCCCTGCCAGCAGTTGCAGCCAACGATTTTTTTCGGCGGTGGAGATGGTCGCCACGGCTGGAGCGGTGCTGCGAGCCTGCAGGGCCAGCGTTCGAGGCGGGGTCTGAGCTACAGCGGGCTGAGTCATGAGAAGGGCCGATTGCAGTGAGAGTTCCGGCAGGAGAAACACAAATCGAGGTCACAGCCATGGATGATCGGCAGAACTTTCCGACCGCAGCAGGACCACTGCCCATGGAAATCCTGGAAATCTGGCGATTCACGGTGCAAAACGCGACCTCACACAGCGGGAACACCGCTGAAAACCGCTTGTCGTCTACCCAAATCCAAAAACTGAGAACTCACAGCTGGGTAATTCATAGTTAAGCAGGCAATTTCCGAAACCGAGACCATCGGCGGAGATCAGGGGGTTGGCCTTGATTCGTCGGTGATTTGGACGTATCTCAACAGGGCAGGATTTTCCGGGAAGACATTGCGCCCGCTGCACACCGTCCCTGGTGTGCCGCCGGCCTCCGGTGTTGTCCGGACTGCTGGCGTCCCGATCGGCGTCCAATTTACCAGTAAAACAGGGGTGAAGTGTGGCACTTCCCGATCTTTCGTGGCTGCCGGATCTGCCTCCATTGTTCGTCTATGGTGGCATTCTCGTCGGATTCGTGGTGACAAACCTGCTGCTGGCCCATCTGCTGGGCCCGCGCAAACACACTCCCGTCAAGGACATGCCCTACGAATCAGGCATGGACCCCGTCGGCGATGCTCGCCAGCCCTTCGACGTCCGCTTCTACCTCGTGGCCATTCTGTTCCTCGTTTTTGACGTTGAACTGCTGTTTTTGTACCCATGGGCCGTCAGTGCCTATAGTGACAATGGCGTTCCCGCAGAGCTGCGGGATACGGTCTTCGGTGTCATGCTCGTGTTTATGGCCACTTTGGCACTCGCCTGGGTCTACGCGTGGCGGAAGGGAGTTTTTCGATGGCGGTAGGTCTTCCGGAAAACATTTTCATTACAAAGCTGGATGCAGCAGCCAACTGGGCTCGCTCAAACAGCCTCTGGCCAATGCCGTTCGCCACTGCCTGCTGTGGCATCGAACTGATGGCCACTGCCGCCTCCCGCCATGACCTTGCACGCTTCGGTGCCGAAGTCATGCGATTCAGTCCGCGACAGTGCGACCTGCTGATCGTTGCCGGTCGCGTCGTGATGAAGATGCTGCCTGTCCTGCAGCGTATCTGGCTGCAGATGCCCGAACCCAAATGGTGCATCTCCATGGGTGCCTGTGCCTGCTCCGGTGGCGTCTTCGACACCTACGCAGTGGTCCAGGGGATCGACCGCTTCATCCCCGTCGACATGTATGTTCCGGGTTGTCCGCCGCGTCCAGAGCAGTTGCTGCAGGCCGTGATGGACATGCAGGCCAAGGTACGCCGCACTGGCACAGTGATGGGACGCGAGTTTGCGATCCGTGACATGCCCGCCGGCCCGGCTCCCTTCGATTCGGACGAACGCTACCGGATCGAAGACACCAGACTGGTTCAACTGGGCGGTTTTTCAGCGGCAGCCACTTCAGCCGGCCGCGGTGCAACGCAGGGATAAGGGGCTTCACGTATGGTTTGCCTGACAGAACTGCAGCAGAAATTCGGCTCACAGATCGTCGAAAGTCATTTTCGTGACAATCGTCGCATCGATATCACTACTTCCATCCTGCTGCCGCTGCTCACCAGCCTGAAGACCGAATATGGCTTCAACATGCTGGTGGACCTGACTGCGGTGGACTGGCTTGAGTATGACGGTGCGACGGATCGCTTCTCCGTGATCTATCTGCTGCTCAATCTGGATTCCGGTGAACGACTGGCCGTTCGCGTCCCGGTCAACCTGCCGGATGCGGTCCTGCCCTCCGTCTACGGACTGTGGCGTGGCGCCGACTGGATGGAGCGTGAAGTCTGGGATATGTTCGGAATTTCGTTTTCCGGACATCCTGACCTCCGACGAATTCTGATGCCCGAAGAGTTTGACGCATTCCCTCTGCGGAAGGATTATCCGCTCAAGGGACGCGGCGAACGACACAACTTCCCCGTGATCACTCGATCCGGCAGTTAAGCTCTCCGCTCTCACTGCCGCATCGTCCCTGATTCTCGGGCTGGTGTAAAAATGACCGACGGGCGGGTGCCCGCCGGGGTTTCCGATGGTCTTCTGGTCTGGCCACTCTCAATGCCTCTGACTCCTGTTGATACCCTCGAAACGCCATCCGCTGAACGCGAGTACGTGTGGACGCTGAATTTCGGGCCACAACACCCCGCAACTCACACCACTCTGCGGCTGGTACTCACACTTGACGGTGAACGCGTTCTCAACGCTGTCCCCTACATCGGCTATCTGCACAGCGGCTTCGAAAAACTTGGCGAACATCTGGACTTCAACCAGTACGTCACCATTGTCGACCGCATGAACTACCTGTCCCCGCTGGCCAATGAAATCGCATGGCACCACGCCGTCGAAAAACTGCTGGGGATCGAACTCACGCCTCGCTGCAAGTACCTCCGCACAATCCTTGCCGAACTGATGCGGATGCACGACCACCTGCTGAATCTCGGCACCACCGCACTGGACCTCGGTGGCTTCACCGCCTTCCTCTACTTCTTCCAGCAGCGCGAACACATCTACGACATTGTCGAACTGGCCTCGGGACAGCGGTTCCACACCAGCTACACACGCGTCGGCGGAGTTCTCTTTGACGTCAACACCGACTGGATCAATCGCGTCCGCAAATTCATCCGCGAGTTCCCGAAGGTTTATGACGAAGTCGACAGACTGCTCACGAAAAATCGCATTTTCGTCGATCGCACGAAGGGCATCGGATATCTCAGCAGGGACGAGGTCATCAACTTCAGCGCTGTCGGACCGGTCGCTCGGGCCAGTGGCGTTGAACGAGACCTCCGCCGCGATGAACCCTATCTGGCCTATGCCGATCTCGACTTTGACGTCATCTGCTCGCGCGGCGGCGACTGCTATGCTCGCTATCTCGTCCGCATGCAGGAACTCCTCGAAAGCCTGAAGATCATCGAACAGGCTGTGGAAAATATCCCCGGCGGTCCCGTGAACATCGGCGTCGAATCCGACATGGTCCTGCCGTCCAAGCCCTCGGTCTATCGCAGCATCGAAGGGCTGATCCAGCACTTCGAAGTCATCATGCCCAATCGCGGCTACGAAGTGCCCCGCGAACAGATCTACGCCGCTACGGAATCTCCCAACGGTGAACTCGGGTTCTACATCGTGGGCAACGCCGAAACTCGCGCCTACCGGGCTCGCACTCGACCGCCGTCCTTCATCCACTTCTCCATGTTTCCACACATGATCCGCAACCACCAGCTCAGCGACGTTGTCGCTGTCCTTGGAAGCATCAATATCATCGCAGCGGAACTCGACCGCTGAACCTGACCCCCCGTTGTCTTCTGATCCCCTGATTCCTCATTCTGGCTGACTGTTATGAGCGTTCTCAGTGAAGAGCTGCGAGAAAAGATTCGGGCTGAATTCCCCAAGTACCCGAATAAACGCGCAGTCACTCTCCCGGCCCTGCACCTCGTCCACGACACTCTCCGAGCCGTCTCGAGGGAAGCCATCGTGGAAATCGCAGAACTGCTGGAACTGCACCCGGCTGAAGTTCATGACACCATGACCTTCTACAACTTCTTCAAGGACGAAACCAACCCGCTCGGAAGACACCGGGTCTGGTTCTGCCGCAGTATCTCCTGCATGCTGCGCGGAGGAGAAGAACTGCTGGAAACCGTCTGCCACAAATACAGAGTTCACCCCGGCGAAACCACTCCGGACGGACGCATGACCGTCGAATTCGCAGAGTGCCTCGGCGCCTGCGAAGGTGCCCCCTGCATACTCGTGGATGACGTCTGTCACATGAATGTCAATCCTGCGTCCGCATCTGCTCTCATCGACAAACTCTGATTCCCTGATCTGCTCCATACAGAGGATTCCAGTGGCCACTTTCGAACCAGCACTGTTCGCCCGCATCAATAAGCCTGACAGCGCTCTGCTGAAGACTTATCAGGCCGACGGCGGATACTCGCGTCTGAAGGAATTCCTCAGCATGGCCCCCGGCGATGTCACCAACATCGTTAAGGATTCGGGCCTGCGAGGACGTGGTGGAGCCGGCTTCCCCACAGGACTCAAATGGACCTTCCTGCCCAAGGATCACCCGGGCCCCATCTATCTCGCCATCAACGCTGACGAAAGCGAACCCGGAACCTTCAACAATCGGTACCTGATGGAACTGGATCCCCATCAGCTCATCGAAGGCATCATCCTCGCCTGTCACGCCATCCGCTCGCAGAAAGCCTACCTCTACCTCCGCTACGAATACGGCACCAGTTACCGGGTGCTCGATGCTGCCATTCGCGAGTGTCGTGCCGCCGGAATCCTCGGTAATAACATCCTCGGCACCGGCGTCTGCTGCGATATCGTCCTGCACCGGGGTGCCGGAGCCTACATCTGTGGCGAAGAGACCGGACTGATCGAAAGTCTGGAAGGCAAACGCGCATGGCCACGCATCAAGCCACCATTCCCCGCCATCGAAGGGCTGTTCCGCAAGCCCACCATCGTCAACAATGTTGAAACCCTCTGCTGCGTCACGCAGATCCTTTACCGTGGTACCGAGTGGTTCAAATCCATCGGTGTTCCACCCGACCCCAATAATCCCCGCGACCCCGGCAGCTACGGACCAAAACTTTACTGCGTCAGCGGACACGTCAATCGACCCTGCTGCGTCGAACTGCCGCTTGGTGTCACAGCCCGCGAACTCATCGAAGAACATGCCGGCGGTGTCTGGAAGGGTCGTCGAGCAAAGGCCGTCGTTCCCGGCGGAATCAGCATGGGCTTCCTCTCCGCCAGCGAACTCGACACCCGACTCGATTTCGCCGGTCCCGGCAGAGTCGGCTGTCTGGGACTGGGTACGGCTGCGGTCGTCGTCGTCGATGATCAGACCAGCATGGTTGATGTGCTTTACAACTGCTGCCGCTTTATGTCACACGAATCCTGCGGGCAGTGCACGCCCTGTCGCGAGGGCACCGCATGGATGACCAAGATCCTCGAACGCATCCGTACCGGACAGGGACGCACTGAGGATCTCGATCTGCTCATGGAAGTCGCCGGCTCCATGGGCATTATCCCCGGTACCACAATCTGCGGACTTTCGGACGGAGCAGCCTGGCCGGTGAAGAATGCCATCAGCAAATTCCGCAGTGAATTTGAAGATTATATTCGCAGCCGAAAAGCCTCTGTCACGTCTGCACAGCAGCTCATGGCAGTGCACTGAAATCAACCACCTCAAAACCGGACAGTTCTGAATTCAGTTCTGAATTACAGCGATCAGGGACCAGCATGGCCACGGTGACAATCAACGGTAAAGATGTGGAAATCGGCTCGAACGAACGCCTGAACTGCATTCAGGCGGCCTCCAAAGCCGGTGTCGAAATTCCAGCCTACTGCTGGCACCCGGCGCTGTCAGTTGTCGCCAGCTGCCGCATGTGCCTCGTCGAAGTCGGTGATAAAAAACCCGACGGAACCGTCGCCATGCAGCCCAAACTGGTGCCCGGCTGCCAGACTCCGGTCAAGGACGGCACTGTCATCATTGCGGACAGCCAGAAGGTCAGGGATGCCCGCAAGGCAACCCTCGAATACCTGCTGCTCAACCACCCGCTCGACTGCCCCACCTGCGACCAGGCCGGTGAGTGCTACCTGCAGGACTACAGCTTCAACTATGGCCGCGGCTACAGCCGGCTGAATGAGCCCAAGAATATCAAACCCGATAAGGACTACATCGGTGACCAGATCACACTGTTCACCGACCGCTGCATCATGTGTACTCGCTGCGTTCGCTTCACTCGCGAAGTCAGTGGTTCCGCAGAACTGCAGGTCGTCAGTCGGGGCTCGCACGAAGAAATCGATATCTTCCCCGGACACCCCGTCAACAACCCGCTCGCCGGCAACGTCGTGGACCTCTGCCCGGTCGGAGCTCTCTGCAGCAAGGACTTCCTGTACCAGCAGCGAGTCTGGTGGCTCAAAAGCACCAACTCCGTCTGCCAGGGATGCAGCACCGGTTGCAGCGTCACAGTGGATCAGAACGAAGACAAGGTCTACCGCCTGAAACCGCGCGTCAATGAACTGGCTCAGGGTCACTTCATGTGTGACGAAGGTCGCTTCGGCTGGAAATACACCCACTCCGAAGAACGTCTCACAGTGCCCCAGATCCGCAGCAACGGTCACACCACCTCCCAGGCATGGGAAGACGTCCTCGCCTCAGTTCGCAGCTCGCTGCAGAAGGCCGCTACGGGCCGTCAGAAACTGGCCGCTGTGCTGTCACCATGGATGACCGTCGAAGAAGCGTGGCTGCTGGCTGTCTGCATCCGCTCACTCTCACCGCAGGCCGTACTGGCAGTCGGTCCTGTGCGAGTGACCGGCGCCGATGAACACTTCCCCAAAGACCTCCGTGGTCATGTGATCGAGCCCGTAAAATTCACGATCCGGGCAGAAAAATGCCCGAACCGGGCCGGCGTTCAGGCTGTGGTCGCCCACTTTATGGACGAACTGATGCCCTTTGAAGAATTGCTCCGACTGGCGTCCAGCGGCCAGTTCTCCGCCGTCTATCTGACCGGTGGTGATCCGCAGGGCTGGATCTCGGAAATGCAGGCCGAGGCATTCAGCGATGTCGAAACCGTCATCGTTCAGGATTTCCTGCCCTCGCCGGTGCTGCAGCACGCCACCCACATCCTGCCATCCGGCACCTTTGTGGAACGTGAAGGAATTGTGGTCAATCATCGCGGTCTGGCACAGCTGATTCGTCGCGCCGTTCGCGGACCTGACGGCAGCCGACCGGACTCAAGAATCCTCTGGGAACTTTCAGGACGCTCCGGACTGTTCCAGCCCGAGGCATTGCGAGCGGAGATCGCCGCAGCTGTCCCTGCACTGGCCGCCCTGACCAATCCCGCTCTCAAAACCACCGGCGTGCTGCTGGAAACGGCTCAGCAGACCACGGTCTGAAAGCCGCAAAAAATCCCAGATCCCCGCACACTTCATACTCACCGATTTCCCGTTTTCTCTAGCTGACAGACTGCCATGCCGGAACTTCTGATCACGATTATCACAATCGCCATCGTCGTCGGGGCCATCCCAGGCGTCTGCAACTACCTGATTCTGCTGGAACGCAAACTGTCCGCCTGGATGCAGGACCGCGTCGGACCGAACCGCGTGGGTCCGCTGGGACTGCTGCAACCACTGGCGGACGGCGTCAAGCTGCTGCTCAAGGAAGAAGTGATCCCACCGCACGTTGACAGGGTTCTGTTCCTCATCGCGCCCGGGATCTCGGTCTTCACCGCCCTGCTGGCATTTGCCGTCGTCCCCTTCGGTCCCGTCGGCGTCGACGGTGCCCCCGGATTCCTGCGTTTCATTATCGCTCCGGGAATCGACATCGGCCTCGTGTTCATCTTCGCTGTCGGCAGCCTCGCAGTCTACGGCATCGTACTCGGTGGCTGGGCTTCCAATAATAAATACAGTGCACTCGGTGCTCTTCGCGCCAGTGCTCAGGTTGTCAGCTACGAAATCCCACTCGGCATGTCAGTACTGGGTATCGCACTGATGTCCGGTACCGTCAACCTTGAAGAAATCATGCAGCAGCAGATTGCCGGCGGTTTTGCCGCGTGGAACATCTGGTTCCAGCCCCTCGCCGCCCTGCTGTTCTTCACCGCTTCACTCGCCGAAGCCAATCGTCTGCCCTTTGACCTCGCCGAATGTGAGCAGGAACTGGTCGGCGGATGGCACACCGAATACAGCGCACTCAAGTGGGCCCTGTTCTTCCTCGGTGAATACACCCACATGATCACTATCAGCTTCCTCACTTCCATCCTGTTCCTCGGTGGCTGGCATCTGCCCGGTATTGCTGAACCTGACAGCGCATACCCGCTGGCGTGGCTTGTGAAAATGCTGGTCCTGATGGGCAAAGCCTTCTTCTTCATCTGCATGATGATCATGCTCCGCTGGACTATTCCTCGCTTCCGCTTCGACCAGCTGATGGAACTTGCATGGCGTGTCATGATTCCGCTGTCACTGGCCAACCTGCTGATGGTCATGTTTGTTCGTCACTTCGAACTGAGCAACTGGTGGATGCTGCCGGGTTCAGCAGCTTTGTTTGCTGCCTGGGGTATGATCAGTGCCAGCCTGCGGGAAGCTGAACGCCGGGCTCGCCCCGGCTATGTACGTCGAAAAAAAGTGGAAGCTCACCATGACGGCCACGCCGCTGGTCATGCCGCTGCCCACTGACTGTGTCCAACTACTGTCCGCATTTGTGGAAGGTGCTGAGAAGGTTCTGAAACATGTCTGAGACCAAGAGAAAAAAGCATGTCCGCTGGGTGGAAGAGCCTGAACTGGGCTTCTGGGAATCCACCTTTGTGCCGGCCATCATGCAGGGGCTCAAAACCACACTGAAACACGTTGTGGACCGCAAACCGGTCACACAGCAGTTTCCCGAGGTCAAGCCGGAACTGCCGCTGCACTACCGTGGGGTGCATCGCCTGAATCGTGATGAGCAGGACCGCGTCAAATGCGTGGCCTGCATGATGTGTGCGACCGCCTGTCCGGCCCGCTGCATCACCATCGAAGCCCAGGCTGCTCCACCGGAATGGCCCGACCGTGACAAGTTCCCCAAATCCTTCGTACTTGATGAGCTCCGCTGCATCTACTGCGGCATGTGCGAAGAAGCCTGCCCGGTGGACGCCATCGAGCTGACTCACATCTACGACCTGACCGGCGAATCCCGGTCGGACCTGATGTACGATCGCGAAAAACTGCTCGGTGTGTTTGACCGTACCAAAAACGATCCTCGCGACCCGGTGCGAACCGGTCGTGGCAAACTGGGACCGGCCTCAGAATTCGTGCAGCTGCCCGCTGTTGGGCCGGCCACAACCGTGCCAGTCAGCGATCGTTCGGCGAAGTCAGAAACAGCCGGCGTGATTCGAACGACAGGTCGGGAGGGACAGCAATGAATGAGTGGATGCAGCAGCACCCCGCTTCCATCGGCGGGCTCGTGCTCTGGGCCATCGGCCTGTTGTGGCTGATGCCATCCGGGAAACCCGGAAAATCGCGACCGGGGCTGCCCGGCATAATCCTCGCTGCCGCCGGTGTTCTGGCGTTCTGTCTCGGTGCCGGTCGCGGTATCGATACTCTGCAGTCCGAGGTGATGTTCTGGACCTTCGCTCTCACCGCCCTGCTCTGCGCAGCCCTGATGATCACCTCAAAGAACCCCGTCTATGGGGCGCTCTGGTTCGCCCTCGCCACTCTCGGTACATGCGGTCTGTTCATGTTGCAGAGCGCACCGTTCCTTGCAGCGGCGACCATCATCGTCTACGCCGGCGCTGTGATCGTGACATTCCTGTTCGTTATCATGCTGGCTCAGCAGTCGGGTGCTGCAGGCTATGACCGCCGGGCACAGCTGGTTGTCCCCGCTGTACTTTCATCCTTCGTTCTGCTCGGTGTCGTCGTACAGCAACTGCAGACCAATCCGCTGAAAGTGGAACGCCCCGGAATCGTCGCCGCTGAAAAGCAGAGTACAACGAAAGGATCGGCTACCAGCCCTCCCCCGCTGCCCTCGCCGGATGCCCCCATTCCACCTCCGCCACCCGTCATTCCCGCTATGCTCAGCAAAGCGACCCCGGAAACTCCGGTCGGCAGCATGAAAGGACTTGGTCGGTCTCTCTTCGGCGACTACCTGTTCGCTGTGGAACTGGCCGGAACCATTCTCCTCGTTGCCAGCATCGGTGCAATTGCGATTGCTCCGCGACGCGAAGAAGGAGCACTCTGATGTCTGAAATGACACCATTGAATTACGAAGAACTGCGATCTCTGATGGTGGCCGCCGGACTGTTTGTCCTCGGAGCCATCGGCTTTCTGACACGCCGCAACCTGATCCTGCTGGTTCTCTCCGCTGAACTCATGCTTCACGGAGTCTCTCTCAGCCTCGTCACCTTCGGCAAAATCCATCAGAATCAGGAAGGTCAGGCATTCACAATCTTTGTGCTGACAGTTGCAGCCTGCGAAGCCGGACTCGCCCTGTCGCTCGTCCTCGCCCTGTATCGCCAGACTCACTCACTCGATATCCGGCTCTGGTCTGAGCTTCGCGAATTTGATACTCCGGTACCTGTCATGGCCGACGCGGACGGACCACAGTCTCTGCCATCAGCCTACGACGGAATCCCGCTGCTGACTCCTGCAGGCCGACAGCCACGGGAACTGCCCAGAACTGTGAATGCTGATCCCAAACGCCCTGACCGGACTCCCGTATAAAGTGCTCGACTGAGCCCTGAACTGACTGGCTGGAAGATTTTCTCATGTCACAAGAAATGCTGGCACCACTGCTTTGTCTGATCCCGGCGGCACCGCTGTTGTCCGCCGTGATCACAGCGCTGCTGGGCCCCAAACTTCTGAAATACCGCAGCCATATTCCCTGCTGGTCGGCGCTCGCGGTCTCATTCGCAGCCTCCCTCGCTGTCCTCCTGCTGCTGCCCCAGCAGAACTCCGCGGCAACCGCAGGATTCATCCCGCCCCCCGATATGGTCGCTGCACCCGAAGCCGAGTCTGGTGCAGCCACTGCACCCGCAGCCATCCCCACGCTGGCTCCGACAACCGCCGCTGACAAGCCGGAAGTGGTCGTCTACATCGGAGAATGGCTGGCTCTGGAACCCGCTCCCGAAACGGCCGAGGTCAATCCTGCGGACACCATCCCCGACAAGAATCGCCAGCGCTCCGGCATGCGAGTCCCGCTGGAACTGCGAGTCGACTCGATCGCCTCCATCATGCTGGCAATGGTCACCGGAGTCAGTCTGCTGGTTGCACTGTTCGGATCCGGCTACATGCATCACGACCCGGGCTATCCCCGGTTCTTCGCTGCAGTCTCCATGTTCGTGTTCTCCATGTGCATGCTGGTCATGTCCAACAGCTTTGTCATGCTGTTCGTCTTCTGGGAAATGGTGGGACTCTGCAGTTACCTGCTGATTGGTTTCTGGTTCCGTAAACCGTCTGCTGCGGCGGCATCGAAGAAAGCCTTCGTGGTTAACCGCATCGGCGACTTCGGTCTGATCATGGCCATCTTCCTGATCTGGACCAGCTTCGGGACTGTGGACTTCGCCGGCGTCCTGGGTAATCCGGACCGTATCCAGGCCATCGCAGCGACCAACAGCGGTGTCATAACACTGATCTGCTTCTGCCTGTTCCTCGGAGCGATGGGCAAGTCTGCTCAGTTCCCGCTCCAGGTCTGGCTGCCCGACGCCATGGAAGGACCGACCCCGGTCAGCGCCCTGATCCATGCAGCGACCATGGTAACCGCCGGTGTGTACCTCGTCGCTCGCTGCACACCACTGTTTGTTCTGGCGCCACAGGCCCAGCTGCTGGTTACGGGTACCGGAGCCATCACGGCTGCCATCGCCGCACTCATCGCTCTGACACAGACGGACCTCAAACGCGTCCTCGCTTACTCCACCGTCAGCCAGCTGGGTTTCATGTTCATGGCTCTCGGCTGCGGTGCCGCCGATCCAGGCCTCGCAACAATGGCCGTCACAGCCGGCATGTTTCACCTGTTCACACATGCCTTCTTCAAGGCTCTGCTGTTTCTGGCAGCCGGAAGTGTGATGCATGCCATGGGTGACGTCATTGACATGCGTCGCTTCAGCGGACTGCGGAAAGCACTACCCATCACCCACTGGACATTCCTTGTGGGTGCCGCTGCACTGGCCGGAGTTCCACTGCTGGCAGGCTTCTGGAGCAAGGATGAAATCCTCGCCGTCCTGATGGCCGCTTCCCGAACGGGCGAACATCGCCTGTTCTTTGGCTCCATACTGGTTGTCGCATCACTTACCGCGCTGCTGACCGCCTTCTACACATTTCGAGCCTACTTTATGACGTTCTGGGGCCCCGAGAAATTTCCTGAGGAAGCCGGCCACCACCCGCATGAAGCCACGCCCATCATGGCCTGGCCGCTGCGAATCCTTGCCGTGGCCGCTCTGCTCATCGGCCTCGCTGTCGGGCCGACTCACCTGTTCAGCAATACGCTCGCCAAAACCACCGGACTCACACCCTTTGAAGCCCATTTCCACCTCGATGTTATGGCACTCAGCGTGTTCATCGCTTCCGCCGGTATCGGCATGGCATGGATGCTGTACGTCGTCATGCCGAAGGTTCCCGGAACCATCGCTGTGGTACTCAAACCCTTCTACGTGATCTCGCAGGGGAAATTCTACCTCGACGAAATCCTCTATGTGCTGGTCGTACTGCCGCTGCGAGGAATCGCATTCCTCTCCACGCTGTACGACCGACTTGTCATCGATGGTCTGATCGACTCACTCGGTACTGTGCCACGCGTCCTCGGTGATCGCATCCGATCCCTGCAGGGCGGAGTTGTGACTGCATATGCCGGACTGATGTGGTTCGGTCTGGTGGTTCTTGTTGTGATCTGTCTTGGAATTTCCTGAACGGTTCGACCGAACCTCAGCCGGTGTTTTTCGACCCGTTCTCTGCATTCAGCCCTCGGCGCAAGATTCATGCAAGCACTCCTCTTCCTCGTTCTGGCAATCCCCGCTGCGACCGCAGTGCTGCTGATGCTGTTCCGCTCTTCGCTGACAGTCGACAACTCCCGCTGGGTTGCCGTCACCGGTGCAGCAGGAACTCTGCTGCTGTCCGTGTTCCTGCTGGCCAGTTACTACGCAACAGGACCGGCCGCACTTGAAACCGGCAAACAACTCAAAGTCTCCTCGGCCCCCGCCACTGCGGTCATCAAGCCGAAAATCGAATTTGTCCAGCCATGGCTGGATACCGGCAGACTGAAACTTGAACTGTATCTCGGAATTGATGGCATCAGTGTCGCCATGATCGCCCTCACGGCTCTGCTGACTGTCTCTGCTGTGCTGATCTCCTGGGAAGCAATCCGCGATCGCGCCGCCGAATTCTACGCCGCACTCCTGCTCCTGCAGACCGGGCTTATCGGAGTCTTCTGCTCGTTCGACCTGGTCCTCTTCTACGTCTTCTTCGAAATGACCCTGATCCCACTCTTCTTCCTCATCGCCGTCTGGGGTGGCAGGGACCGCAAATGGGCCGCTGTCAAGTTCTTCCTCTACACGCTCGCCGGCAGCCTTGTGACACTCTCCGGACTGCTGTACCTCGTGCTGTACGTCTCAAGCCAGCCTGAGCCACTGACGAACCCCACAAACCTCCCGGCACTCACAGCATGGCTGCAGAAGTTTCCACTGACGCCCGAATTGCAGACCACACTGTTCCTCGCTGTCTCCGCCGGCTTCCTTATCAAGGTCCCGGTCTTCCCCTTCCACACGTGGCTGCCACTTGCACACGTTGAAGCACCAACGGCCGGCAGTATTGTGCTGGCAGGCGTCCTGCTGAAACTGGGAACCTACGGATTTCTCCGCCTCTGCCTGCCACTCTTCCCGGTCGCTGCTGTGACCGTCGGGTTGCCGGTTATCGGACTGCTTTCGGTGATCGGAATTATCTACGGTTCACTCTGTGCACTGGCTCAGAGCGATATCAAGAAACTGGTGGCCTACAGCTCAGTCGCACACCTCGGCTTCTGCATGCTCGGACTGTTCGCCCTGAATACCGAAGGCATCACCGGCAGCGTTCTGCAGATGATCAACCATGGACTTTCAACCGGAGCCCTGTTCATCATCGTCGGCATGATTTACGAACGTTATCACACCCGTGAAATGTCCGAACTCGGAGGACTGGCCACAAAATTGCCCCGGATCGGCGTCAGCATGGTCTTCATTTCCATGTCCAGCATCGGACTGCCGGGTCTGAACGGGTTCGTCGGTGAATTCCTGTCCCTCGCAGGCATGTTCAAGGCCAATCCACTGTATTCGGCTCTTGGCACCACAGGAGTCATCCTCGGGGCGTGGTATCTGCTCACGGCAGTGCAGAAGGTGTTCTTCGGAAAGCTCCGCGAACCGCATCATGGAGAACATGGCGATCACGGCGATCATGAAATTGAGGATATGAACGCCCGCGAATTCCTCGCGCTGTTCCCCCTCGCGGCTCTCTGCCTGTTCATCGGCGTTCGCCCTGCCCCGCTCATTGATATCATTCGACCGGATGTGGAACTGGTCGTTGAAAGAATCGCTGATGCGTCAGCCAAAGCGGTCCCTGGTGCCCCGGCACAGCCCTCCGCTGAAACTGCTGAAGCAGCCGCGGCAGAGCTCTGACTGCAGACGTTTCCACATTGCTTCCGTGACTGTTCTGATTTCTCTGTTGTCGAGACCCAGCCGTGCCCGCATTTAATGAACTGAACCAGGCAGCCGGACTGATCATTCCCGAGATCATCCTGATCGCTACGGTCTGTATCATGTTCCTCACTGGTCCGTTTCTGGTCAGTGAAAATGGCAGTTCCCCAGTCGGCCTGAAGCATCGCTGGGGTGCCCTCGCTTTACTCGCACTGCTGTGCTCAGCATTCGCATGGCTGAAAGCCCCAATGACTGATGGGTCAGTCGGACCCTTCGAAGCCGATGCTTTCGCCTGGTACGTCCGCGGAATTTCGCTGGGAGCCGGCTTTCTGCTCACGCTGATCCTCTGGGATCAGACTGACGACGCCCACGCCGCCGAAAACTTCGCCTGCCTCCTCGCCACCCTCGCCGGCACCTCCTTCGTTGCTCTCGCCAACGATCTTATCGGTATCTTCCTCGGACTCGAACTCGTCAGTATTCCCACCTACATCCTGCTGTATCTCGGCCGCGCCGACTGGATGTCCCGCGAAGCCACCATCAAGTACTTCCTGCTCAGCATCTTCTCCTCCGCCATGGTCCTGTTCGGACTCGCATGGATCTACGGTGTCGCCGGCACCACAAATCTGGCATCCATCGCTGAACGTTCCCACCGCGCCATCCCAGGCTTTGAACACGGCATGCTGATCGTTGCTCAGGTCATTATGATCGCCGGTATCAGCTTCCGACTCACCGCTGTACCCTTCCACTTCTACGCCCCGGACGTGTTCCAGGGAGTCGCCCCGTCGGCCTCTGCCATGCTGTCGTTCCTGCCCAAGGTGGTGGGCTTCGCTGCTCTGCTGCAGATCCTCCCACTGTGTGCCGGAGCCGAAGGGATTGCCGCATGGGCACCCACGAAAAATCAGGCGTGGCTGTTCACCACCATGGCCCTCGTCACCATGACCTTCGGCAACGTCATGGCGGTTCGCCAGACCAGTGTCCTGAGAATGCTGGCCTGGTCCAGCATCTCACACGCCGGCTACATGCTTGTGGGACTGGCAGTGGCCACAGAATACGGTGGCCAAAATCCCAACGAGGCCAGTGGTCAGGCAGCACTCATGTTCTACCTGCCCATCTACGGCATCGTGTCCATCGGCGCATTTGCTGTCCTGGCGGCTGCAGGTACTCGCACGCGACCCCTGCGGTCGCTTGAAGATCTCCACGGACTCAGCCAGACCCGCCCCGCACTCGCGCTCACCATGGCTGTCTGCGTTTTCGGCCTCAGCGGACTGCCACCGACCGGCGGGTTCCTCGGCAAACTGAACCTGTTCGTCGCTGCCTGGGTCGTCAACAGCCAACTCAGCCGGACACTCGCTGTGGCGCTGGCAGCCAATGCCGTCGTCGCCGCAGCCTACTACCTGCGACTCATCGGTCTGATGTACTTCGAGGCTCCCAAAACCATCCTTGAACCCGAACCACGCCCGGCCTCAGCGGTCGCCGGAGGCATCTGTGCCGTCTCCACGCTGCTGCTCTTTGCCAGCCCACAGTGGCTCTGGAACGCCGCTGCAGCAGCTGTCAGCCTTGTCACCGCCTGATCACTTCAGCACAACCCGGATATGCAAACAACCACCCAGCAGATCCTCAGCCTTCGTGGCCCGAGAAATCTGCTGGATCCAGCCAGACCGTGGCACTTTCTCAGCGAACCGGAATTCTCCCGACACGGTCGAGTGGAAGCAGTCAACACAGTCTTCCTCACCAATCGGGAGTGTCCGTTTCACTGCCTGATGTGTGACCTCTGGCAGAA
The DNA here is from genome assembly GCA_903896675.1 of uncultured Planctomycetaceae bacterium. GTDB lineage: Bacteria > Planctomycetota > Planctomycetia > Planctomycetales > Planctomycetaceae > SXXK01. Next base: position 30,003 of record CAITYU010000576.1, on the reverse strand, counting down.
CACTCTGACTCAATCACTGCCCCCCGGCCTGATCCCCGGACAGATCGATTTCGCTCTGCGACAGTTGCCCCCTGCCCCCCATATCAAACTTTATAACAGCGGCAACTTCTTCGACCCGGCTGCCGTTCCGCACCGGGACCTCCCGGCAGTCGCTCAACGCGTTCAACACTTCGACACAGTCATCGTCGAAAATCACCCGCGATTGTGTACCGACCAATGCGACCGGTTTCAGCAGTTGTGTGGAACTCAACTGGAAATCGCCATCGGACTTGAGACCGCCCACGAACCCACTCTGGCACGTCTCAACAAACAAATGACACTCGCGGACTTTGCAGCCGCCTGTCAACTGCTTCTGAAACATCAAATCCTCATTCGCACTTTCATTCTTCTGAAACTACCGTGGAGCAGTGAACAGGAGGGCATTGAACAGGCACTGCAGTCCGTTCGATTTGCTTTCGACTGTGGAGTTTCCTGTTGTTCAGTAATCCCGGTACGAGCTGGCAACGGCATGCTGGATCAATTGCAGAGTGCAGGACAATTCGCGCCCCCCAGACTGTCCTCACTCGAATGGGTACTCCGCGAAGCACTCTCATGGCAGCGTGGACGAGTCTTTGCCGACCTCTGGGATGCCGCCCGATTCGCTGATGCTCCGGACAAAGCCGAACAGCAGCTGCAGCGACTGCTCGACATGAATCTCCGACAGTTGCCACTCTGAACAGACGGTGCTGAGACTCGCCGGTGCCACAGCCCTCCCCTGTACGGGCATTCATGCTGGAGCTTCTCACAGGAATTCAATTATGATACCGCGGAAGCTCGCTCTTTACCCGGATCACCGGAGTCTCAGCATGCACTTTTTTCTGCGATCAACCCTGTTTCTGTCCGTTTTGCTGCCAGCCGCATCACTGCAGGCCGGCGACCTGCAGGTCGGTGTCGCCCTCATCGACGTCACACCGGCAAAACTGCCGGTGCTCGTCAATGGCGGCATGACCAGTCGCAGCCTCGACCGCATAAAAACCCGGGTCAGTGCCAGAGCCCTCGTCTTCGCTGATGGACGGGATCGTGCAGCGATTGTCGTCGTGGACAGCTGCATGATGGGACGAGTCCTGCTGGATGAAGTCAAAACACTCGCAGCCACCAGAACCGGCATCCCCGCCACACAGATCCTCATCTCTGCCACACACGCACACTCGGCACCCGCATCCATGGGCTGCCTCGGTACGGATGCCGATCCGGACTACGTCCCATTTCTCCGCAATTGCCTTGTGGAAGTCATTGAACGAGCTCTTGGCAGACTTCAGCCTGCTCAAATCGGCTTTGCCCGCACCATGGCACCCGAATTCACAGCACTGCGACAGTGGATTCGAAGGCCCGACCGCATCGCCGAAGATCCATTCGGAAACCCTACCGTCCGTGCCAATATGCATGCCGCCGCAAATCCCGACGATGTCACCGGTGAAGCCGGCCCGGAAGACCCGGAACTGGCTCTCATCTGCATCCGCACAACTGCTGGAAAGCCACTGGCCGTCCTCACCAGTTTCTCAATGCACTACTTCGGCGACAGCGACATCAGTGCCGACTACTTCGGACTGTTCGCCGACGGCCTGAAACAGCAGCTGGCACCCGATTCCGATTTTCTGGGCATCATGGCCCACGGTTGCAGTGGCGACATCTGGCGGCGTGATTACCGAAATCCAGACTCCTGGGATCCCGCTCTGACCATCGACACCTATGCACAGGGTCTGGTCCGACTCGCCGTTCAGGCCATCAGCTCAGCACAATACGACGAAAACGCGGACATCGAAATGGCTGAAGAACGACTGCCGCTCAGATATCGCACACCAGATACACAACTGCTCGAATGGTCGCAGCACATCATGAACTCCGTCGGTGATCGTCTGCCGAAGGATCAGCGGGAAGTCTATGCCCGCGAACAACTGCTGCTGCACGCCGCCCGTGAAACCGAAGTTGTTGTTCAGGCCCTGCGGATTGGTTCCATCGCCATCGCCACGACGCCCACGGAAACCTATGCCGTCACCGGACTCAAAATCAAAGCTGCCAGCCCGCTGACAAACACGATGGTGATTGAACTGGCCAATGGCGGAGACGGATACATCCCGCCACCCGAGCAGCACGCATTTGGCGGGTACAATACGTGGCCTGCCCGATCCGCCGGACTGCAGGTCGATGCGGAACCACGAATCGCCCAGGCTGCCATTCGGCTGCTCGAAAAAGTCAGCGGAAAAAATCGCCGATCCTGGCAGCAGCCCGAAGGCACCGCCGGTCGACGGCTGCAGGCCATGCGACCCGTCGCATGGTGGAGACTGGATGAGTTCAATGGGCCGGTCGCCGCCGATTCCTCAGGAAAACACCGACATGCCGTGTTCGAACCCGGTATCACGTTCAGCCTTGAAGGCCCCCATTCAGATGCCTGGTGCACACCCGGTATGCTGAACCGCTGCCCGCAGTTTGTTGGTGGTCGACTGGCCACAGACGGCGGCGATCTCGGCTCTCAGTACTCACTCTCACTCTGGTTCTGGAACGGCATGCCTCGGGAATCCCGACCAGTCGCCGGCTGGATCTACTCACGCGATTACGACAGCGGTGTCAGTGCCACAGGCGAACATCTCGGACTGGGAGGTGCCGGTGAGACCGCCGAACGCATGATCTTCCGCAGCGGTGACGGTCCATCGCTGGTCGGCATAGACACAATTCCCCGCTGGACCTGGGCGCACGCAGCCCTCGTCCGCGACGGTGAACAGGTCACTGTGTGGCTCAACGGCCGGCAGCAGTTTCGGACCAGGGCGATCCCTGCCACAGCCGGTCAGCTGTTTTTGGGCGGACGCAGTGACAGTGACAGCAACTGGGAGGGCCGACTGGATGAGGTGGCACTGTTCGACAGGGCACTCACAGAACAGGAAATTGCGGCACTGGCAGATCCCGCAAACGCGGCGGAAAAATGAGATCACACTCAATCACAGCCACGATCGGTTCTGCTTCAGAGCAATCACGCTGTTGGCACACAGATATCCCATGAAAATGACTTCAAACCGAGCCGACGGCTGCAGCATCCACAGCATCATCGCATCTGCTGCCGGCAGCCACTGAAACACCCAGTAAGGAATGAAGGCCTGCTGACTGTTCTGACACTGAGCAGCCCACAGGGCCAGCAGCCCGGAGGCTCCGGCTGAAATCTGCAGAGCCAGTTCGCTGCTGCTGCGACCTCGCGGACCAAACTGCCTGACACAAGCCGCCATGATCTGACCGCCATCCAGCGGCAGCACCGGCACCAGATTCAGAAGATTCACCGTAATGCCCCCGAACAACAGCATGCTGAAGGCGTAACTCAGTCCGGAATACTGCTCAAACAGTGAGTGAGGCAGCAGCTTCCACAACGCGAAAATCAGACCTCCCGCAAACAAACCGGCTGCCGGACCCGCAGCCGATACGGCCAGCGCACGCCGGAACGGAAAATGAGATGATGTTGCATAACCGCAGAATACGTACAGCACGATTTCTGATGGATAGCCAAAACGTCGGATTACAATTGCATGCCCCAGCTCGTGTATCAGTACGCTGAAAAAAATGCACAGCACTCCGATCAGCGTCAACTGCAGGTCGTCTCCCACCCAGACCATGAAAGCTGTCGACAGCCAGAAAAACGGATGCACCCGCACTGGAATCCCCAGGATCTGAAAATTCAGATCAAATTCACTGTAACCGGCTGAGCCGAACATCGTGCAGTCCCCGGGACAGAGGCAGGATTCAGAGGTTTCTGTGTGGAGCCTCAGACCAACGCAGGATACAGTTTCGCTCAGACGAATTCAGCCCCGATCTGGAAAAAAGCCCCGGCCGCTGGCGCCTTACCTCCGGGTCCATTCCTTCCCAACAGGTGTCCGCTAAGCCTGCATCAGGAGCAACGGCCTTGGATCTTTTCCGCATCCTGATGGGTATCCCGATCTTTCAGTCCATCCTGCGCCCGGTACTCAGACCAGCCTCGAGACTGCTGCTGGGACTGATTGCCGTCCCTCTGTTCCGCTTCCTGCTCCGCAGAATTTTCCGAGTCCGGCAGCTGGATCGGGAGCTGGAAAAAGACCTGCAGGAATGGTTTCGGGGCTCTCTGCTGCTGCTGGCCGCCACCGCCAACATGGAACACATCCTCTTCGGATGGCTCGTCAAAATCGACTGGCTCGACCGCGCAGACTGGCTCACCATGGGACTGCGACTGCTGATGGTGATCGGAGTCATCCAGACCATGCCCGATCAGGAACTCTTTGCCGTTCTGCACCCCGGTCCACCCAAACTTCAGAAAAACCGCAGGATACTCCCGCAACTGCGGGAAAACTGGTGGCCCATGCTCCGCGGATTCCTCTGCCGCCACATCAACAAATCCTCGCCCGTGCTGGCCATGATGTGTGCGATCGTCGGAGCTCGACTTCCGGAGATGCCCGTGGAATCCGTCGCTGCCGCATGGCAACAGCAGGTCGTACTGCACCAGTCCATCATCGCGTGGAACTGGGTGCAGCAGGTCGGAAACTGCATGCCGGTTACAACAGAAGCCAGCCTGCTCCTCGAACAACGCCTGCAGCAGTCAATCAACAGCGAGTTTCAAAAGGCGCTGGAAATGGATCCCGACATCAATCAGAAAATGGACCTGTCCGTGCTCACAAACTATCTGCGGCTGTTCGGAGATTACCGCAGAGATCGGGAACGATGGGCCGTCGGCTGGATCTGCTATCTCGCCGCCATCATTCAGTATCTCATCATCGGGCTGATCACTTCCCGCGACAAAGCACTCGATGTGCTGTCCGAATTCGATCGCGCTGTCGCCGAACGTCGCCGCGCTCTGATCGAAGAATTCCGCATTCGAGAATCCGACAGCGACCACCAAAAAAACGAACGGCCTCCGACGGGATGATCGGAGGCCGTTGTTTCAGAGTTCTGCGAAGGGGAATTCAGAACAGGAAGCAGTTCCTTTCCACCTCAGATCGTCGCTGCGATCACTTCATTCCAAACAGGCCAGCCAGACCGCTCCGGCTCTGCGACTTATTGTGCAGACGGGACGGGAAGAAAGCCTGAGGTTCAGCCGGAGGAGCCGGAGCCGGAGCAGCTTCAGGAGCGGCAGCAGCAGGAGCTTCGACCGGAGCAGCGTGGTGACCGCAGGAGCCGTCAACACAGCCTTCCGTGCAACCATCACAGTTACCGTCGACAATCTCGTAGCCACAGGCTTCCAGAGCTTCTTCAGCCTGACGACGTACACCACGGTCGCAGTCAGCCAGTGCACAGGTCAGAGCAGACACGACAGCCGGGCTGCAGCAGCAGCCGTTGCTGCGGGCTGCGTCACCCAGTTCGTCAGCCGCTTCACGGCGAACGCGTTCATCCGTGTCATTCAGACCATACACGAAGGCGTTGATGATCTCCGGGTGGCACGAGCAATCGTAATCGCCCAGTTCGTCCAGAGCATTGCGACGCTTCGTGGCGTAGCAGTCGGTCATCGAGGTGTAGATCAGCTTGGCGATCTCACACGCATCTTCGGCCGAGCAGCCTTCGCCGCACTCATTACCACAGCCATCACCGCACGGAGCAGCACAGCTGGGGTCTGCACAGCCGGCACCAGCCGGAGCTGCACAGTTCGGATCAGCAGCACAGCCAGCCGGGGCTGCACAGCCGGCACCAGCCGGAGCTGCACAGTTCGGGTCAGCAGCACAGCCAGCCGGAGCTGCACAGCCGGCACCAGCCGGAGCTGCACAGTTCGGGTCAGCAGCGCAACCGGCAGGAGCGGCACAGCCGGCACCAGCCGGAGCTGCACAGCTCGGATCCGGTGCACAGCCGGCAGGAGCGGCACAGCCGACTCCCGCTGGAGCACCGCAGGAAACGGGCGCACAGCCCGAATCACTGCCGCAGCCGTCATCACAGCACGGTGGCTTGATGTCGGAGCATTTCCGCTGGTACGTGTACACGTTCGTGTGACACGGACGAGCAATCGTCGGCTTACAAACAGCTGGCTGACAGTCCTCAGCACAGCCGCAGCTCTTGCACCCGCCGCTTCCGAACAGGCCGGCTTCCACCGTGCCAGTCATCCCCGACAGCGCAACTGCTGCACTGAACATCCATGACCACTTCATGTTTCCATCTCTCCTTCTCAAGGAAATCGTTCCTTCGACCGCCCTGGCCGATGACAGTCATTCCGGCATTTACAGTCGATGATTTCACATCGTTTATCTGGGATTCGAGGCCTCCGTGGCCTCGATCTGCCATCCGCAGTCCGAGGGACTACCGAGGACTATCGTCGCCTTCAATTCGTTCCCTTGAATCTGCGCAGGTGTTTGCAGCACAATTACTTGCGTCGTTTTTCGTTCGCTTTATGACGGTCGTACCGGTCAGGTAAACTGCGTCAGATCTACGGCCACTACAACCCCTACAATCTCTCTCATCCGGTCAGTTCAGGAAAAATGGGAAACTCGTTTCTTTGAAAACGGTTCTGTCTCCTGTACCGATAAAGCCCGCCACCAACATCTGCTCCGATGCTGCGGGCTCCGTCGAATCCCAAAATCCAGACCGATCCGCAGCACCGTTCCCGCCGACACCCCCCGCAACCCTCCCCTGCCTGCAGACCGTCTTGCGTCAGAATCCCTGTTTTCGCTAGCATCCCTGCTGTCCTCACCCACCCGCTGCACTGCTCGACGGTCGTTTCCCTCTCCGTATGGCGGACACGTCGCAGACAGTTCGGGTGCCAGCAGGCGACGGAGAGCTTGATGTCGACAACAACGCCGCGACAGGCCCTGACGGCCTCAGAAATCGCTCACGTGCTGCAGGCGCAACTGCAGGGAAACCCTGACGTCGAAATTGACGATGTGCAGATTCTGGAGCGTGCCACCGCACGCGATCTCACCTTCGTCGGCAACCAGAAAAATCTCTCGCGCCTCAAACATACCGCAGCTCGACTGATCATCGTGCCGGAAAACATTCGCGCCGAACTGCCAGCCTCGGACGAACGCACCTACATTCTGGTGCCCGAAGCCGAACCGGCATTCCTCACAGTCGCCGGAATTCTGCGACCACCCCGACAGCGCCCCGCCATCGGAATCTCCTCAAGGGCCATCGTCCACGAATCAGCACGGATCGGTGCCAACACCAACGTGCATCCGCTGGCGGTCATCGGAGCTGATGTCAGAATCGGCCACAGTTGCGATATTCATCCCGGAACTGTCATCGGTGACGGCTGCATTATCGGCGATAACGTTGTACTGCACCCCGGGACTATCCTCTACGCAGATGTGCACATCGGTAATCACGTGATCATCCATGCCGGTTGCGTCATCGGTGCCGACGGCTTCGGTTATCGACTGGTCAACGGCGGGCATCTGCGACTGCCACACTTCGGCATCGTTCGCATCTGTGACGACGTGGAAATCGGAGCCTGTACAACGATCGACCGCGCTAAAGTCGGTGAAACTGTCATCGGCACGGGCACTCGCATTGATAACCAGGTCATGATCGGCCACAACTGTCACGTAGGTCGTCACAACCTCCTCGTCTCTCAGGTCGGGTTCGCCGGATCCGTAACCACCGGTGACTATGTCGTCTGTGCCGGACAGGTCGGCGTTGCTGACCACGTGCATCTGGGTGACGGTGCGATCATTGGAGCCAAAGCCGGGGTGCATCGGGATATGCCCGGCGGACAGACCTATCTCGGAGCACCAGCGGGACCCGTCGCCGAAACCACAAGGCAACTGATGGCCCTCAAAAGACTGCCGGAAATCCGCGACACCGTCCGACGACTCGAACAGGAACTTGCTGCCCTGCAGAAACGACTCGGCGATTCCGCCCAGACCTCCGAACCCGTTGCCGCCTGATTCACCGCACCCTTCGCAGATCATGGCAATACTCCGGACAGCAACATGAGCCACAGCAATCCTCACATCTCGTTACGGCGTGAACTGGCAGAGTTCCCTTCACGCCTCGATACCGGTCCTCTTCGACTGGGCCTGCTGGCCGGAGGCGGTGAATTTCCCGTACGCTTCGCCCGCTCGGCTCGACAGGCTGGCCACTTCGTTTATGGACTCGGCGTTGCCGGCATGGCCTCAGATGAACTCTTCAGCGCCTGCGATGAATTCCGCTTCGCCCCACTGGCTCGCATGGGAAAGGCTATCCGCCTGCTGAGAAAGGCTCGCGTCGATCGTGTGGTGATGGCCGGCAAGATCGAAAAAACCGTCCTCTTCCACCCCTTCCGCTGGCTGAGACTGCTGCCTGACTGGCGGACCATCCACATGTGGTACCGATTCGCCAGACAAAACAAAAAAGATGACACCATTCTCCTCGCCATCATTCGCGAATTCGAACGTGACGGACTGGTCTTCGACTCAGCACTTAACTTTGCACCGGAGCTGCTCGTGAAACACGGCTTCCTGACTCAGCGACGTCCCACTCCTGCTCAATGGAAGGACATCCGATTCGGCTGGGATCTCGCCCGCGAAATGGGACGCCTCGACGTCGGACAAACCGTCGTCGTCAACGATACCGCAGTGATCGCCGTGGAAGCCATCGAAGGCACAGATCGCTGCATCCGGAGGGCCGGTGACCTCTGCCGCCGCGGTGGCTTCACAGTCGTCAAAGTTGCCAAGCCCGGACAGGATATGCGGTTTGATGTCCCCACGGTCGGGGCCGAAACCATCCGCAGCATGCATGAAGCCGGTGGACGGGTCCTCGCAATCGAAGCCGGCATGACCATCATCATCAGCCCCGAAGAAACAGCCGCACTCGCCGATAAATTCGGTATTGCCATCGTCGCTGTCAACGCAGAAGAACTGGCACTGCAGTCCGCTGCCTGAGCCTGTTCTGTCAATGACAACGCTCCAAAATCACGAATTTCAGCCGCCTGCCGGGCGATTCACCCTTTCCACTGGGGATTCTCGCGGAATTGTCCGAGAATTCTCTTTGGCACTCGACTCGATCTGCCGCTAGAATTCGCATTCATTCGGGCAAAGACTGCCTGTCGTCTTTCACTCGCCCGCCCTCGTCGATGGATCCGACCCGGCACCAGGCAAACCTGCGCATCGGTGGTCTCCATGGCCCAGTCAGCCAGCCTCCCTGTCCCCCGGCTTCACGTGGCACTTCACTCGGCACTGTTCTGGCTGCTGGGCAGTCTCCTGCTGCCCGCATCCGCAGTGGCTCAGACGGATGCCAACACCAAAGCCGGCGGGGGCGTGGTATGGTATGTCGGTACGGTGCTGTCCAGTGCCGCAGAAGCCGAACGAATCGATCTCGGTGACGTGCACGGGATACTCGAAGGTGACCAGCTCGCTGCCTTCCGACGCACTGATAATCACTACAAACCCCTCGGAACTGTCCAGATCATCGAATCTCACCCCACCTGGTCGCGTCCCGGTGGACCCGTCGCCGCACAATTGCAGCAGGGTGACCTCGTGCTGGGAATTCGCACGGTACGGCAGATCGGAACCGGCAGCGACTTCAGCGAAGCCTTTCTGAATCGACAGCTCGTTCGCAACAGCAATCGCAATGGATACTCCACACTGCGTGAACAGGAATCCGCACAGGTGCTCCGCACCATCGTCAATCGCCAGCAACGCTGGGTGAAACAACTGAAACCCGTCGCAGGACGCATCCGCGGTGCCTCAGTCACCCCCGCAGACTTCCAGTCTCTCCAGCCACTCCTCAGCCAGATCCGACGCTGCCAGGATTTCACCGCCATCGGCATTCCACTGGAAAAATGTGCCTCTCCTCAGTGGGCCGCAGTCAGCGCTGTCCTCACACCAAAGCCGGCTGTCGAAGCCGCGCTCAACGCACCCAAAAACGCCCAGTCCGCCACCTCCGACCCGCCTGAACCGAATCCAGCCTCCAGCCCGGATTCGCTCGCTGCCACTCTCAATCGCCGTATCGAACTGATCCAGCAGGAATCCTCCGTCGTACTCTTCGACAGGTTCCCCGAAGAACGTATTCTCGCCAATCTGATCTGCACCGCCATCGGCATCGAAAACCCTCGCAATGAACCACTCTGGATCGGACTCGAACTGGCTCGCTCACAGTTCCCCGAACTGGCTGACGATCGGGAAATGCTTCAGGAAATTCCGGAAATCCTGAAACGTATTCGCAACGCGTCAGAACAATAGACACCAAAAAAATCTCCCCAAAGCGGCACACAGCGCCGACAAACAGTGTCGGTTTTGGTATACTGGGTAAGCAGCGAGGACGTCTGCAATTTACCTCGTATATGGCAGCCCCCGCTATGCCCCGCATCCAGCAGCTTGATACTCAGGTCATCAACCGGATTGCCGCCGGCGAAGTCATCGAACGACCCGCCAGCGTCGTCAAGGAACTCCTGGAAAACTGCGTCGATGCACTTTCCACTCGCATCGATCTCGAAATTGTCAACGGCGGTATGGACCTGATTCGCGTCGTGGATGACGGCGAAGGTATCCACCCGGAAGACATGCTGCTCGCTGTCACCACCCATGCCACCAGCAAGATCCGCTCCGATTCCGACCTTGACCACGTCACAACACTTGGCTTCCGCGGCGAAGCACTCGCTTCAATCGCCTCTGTCTCAAGACTCCGCATACGCACTCGACCTCACGAAAACGAAGTCGGTCGCGAACTGGAAAGCCAGGGTGGCCAGATCGTCGTAAATCGCGATTGCGGCTGCCCACCCGGGACCGTCATGGAAGTCCACAACCTCTTCTTCAATACCCCCGCACGCCGACGCTTCCTCAAAAAAGCCTCCACAGAATTCAGCCACATCATCGATCAGTTCTCCCGCGTCGCACTCGCCAATCCCCGCATGCATCTGACGCTGCGACACAACGATAAACTCGTCTACGAGCTGCCCGCCGCCGCCGATCCCGTCGACCGCATCCGACGCTTCTTCGGAAACGAAGTGGCCGATCACCTGATCCAGCTCTCATCCGAAGCTGAACTGCCCGACGGCCGCAGAATCCAGCTCTACGGACACGTCGGTGAACCGTCCCTCAGCCGCGCCACCCGACGCGATCAGTTCCTCTTCCTCAACGGACGCTGGATCCAGGATCGCAGCCTCCAGCACGCTCTCGAAGAAGCCTACCGCGGACTCCTGATGGTCGGAAGACACCCCGTCAGCTTCCTGTTCCTCGACATGCCACCAGCACTCGTCGACGTCAATGTCCATCCCACAAAAAGCGAAGTCCGCTTCCAGGACGGACAACTGCTCTACCGACAGCTCCTCAAAACCCTCCGCGATCGCTTCCTCGCTCTTGAATTCCGCGCCGGCCTCAGCCTCCCGGAACAAACCTCCCCGGATTCAAACCCCCTGCACAACACTCCAGTCGCCGCCTCTGAACTGCGTTTTGACAAACCGGACTCCGCAGCCCGACTGCCCCGCCAAATGAACTTCCCACCGCCCCGCACCGAATTCACCACACCCCCTCGCGTCGCAACAACGCCTCTCACTGGCCGCACAATCCTCAATCACCCGGAAGTGGTCGCAGCCCTCGCCGTACCGCCTTCCCAGACCCGCGGATCCACTCAAACCAGCACACCCAGGCACGTCACGGCTACAGCAGTTGACACCGTCTCACTTGCCACAACAGACTCCACCGAATCCAACGACTCACTGCTCGCTGAGTCCACCGTCAGTAACTCCCCGGAAATCATCACCGACGAATTCCGCGCGTTTCAGATCTACGACTGCTACCTCGTCGTAGCCAGCGATGCAGGGCTGGAAATCATCGACCAGCACGCACTCCACGAACGCATCATGTACGAACACCTCCGCACAAAAATCCTCGCAGGAGTCGTCGAATCACAAAGACTGCTCATCCCCGAAACCATAGAATGCACGGCAGTTCAGGCAGCCGCCGTTCTCGAAAACTCCCAGCTCATGACACAGATGGGCTTCGACATTCAGGAATTCGGCGGCACCACACTGCTGCTGCACGCCTTCCCGGTACTCATCCCCCGCGGAAGCATCGTTCGCATCGTGCTCGACTTCGCCGAAAAACTCGTCCAGAAAGACGGACGACTCAGCCGCCGTGACCTGCTCGATCACATGCTCCATACCATGTCCTGCCGCGCAGCCATCAAATCAGGCCAGCGCCTGGCACTCGAGGAAATGCGCGAACTGCTGCGGCAAAGACATCTCGTCCAGGACTCCCACCACTGTCCACACGGACGCCCCACAGCACTCACACTCAGCCGACACACACTCGACCAGCAGTTCGGCAGACTGGGCTGACGGCCACAATACTCAGAAGCTCACTCTCATCCGGCACCTCACTCGTGCCGCAATGCTTCAATCGGATCCAGCTGGGCTGCCGAACGAGCCGGGTACAGGCCAAAAATCACACCAATACCCACAGAAATTCCAAATGCGAGGGGCAGACTGGCAGGCACCACCTGCGGATTCAGATTCGAAAACATCTCGCTGAATTCCGACCCACCGCCCGACTCAAAAAAGAATTGCTCCGCCACTGACTTCATTCCCTGAAATACCAGCGGAGTCGACAAACCCAGCAGCACGCCGATCAGACCGCCACTGCCAGCCAGCACAATCGTCTCGGTCAGAAACTGAGTCGTGATGTCCTGCCGCTTCGCGCCCAACGCTCGACGAATTCCGATCTCACGAGTTCTCTCAGTCACTGTCGCCAGCATGATGTTCATGATTCCGATCCCGCCCACAATCAGACTGATCGCAGCAATCGAACCCAGAACCACGTTGAAAATCGTCCGAATCTGCGCAGCCTGCTTCAGCAGCTCCTGCGGTACCACCACCGAATAGTCATTGCCCGACTTATGAGTCCCCTGCAGGCTCTCGCGAATGACTCCCGCCGTCGGCACCACCTGATCCACATCGGAAATCGTCAGAGTAATCTGGTTCAGCTCAACCTCTTCCGCACTGAACGAACCCTGCCGACGGTCAATATCCAGATCACCCATCCGCACACGCATCGTTTCCAGCGGTATGTAAATATCCTTGTTGTACTCCTGACCTGACATGCTGCCGCCAATCGCAGCACTCGCCTCTCGCGCCGAGGTTACTCCAACCACCGCATAACGCCGATCCGCAATCTTCACCGACTGCCCGATCGGGTCCTGATACTGAAACAGCTCCTCAGCCGTCTGAGCCGCGAGGACGCACACGTTCGTCTTCTCACGACGATCCTTGTCCGAAATGAATCGCCCCTGAGCCAGTTCGAGGTGATTCATGTCAAGATACTCAGGAGTACATCCCACGATGCGACAGTTCATCTCACGATGCAGATAACGACAGGCCTTCGTAATCTCACGAATCGGCACCGCCTGCAGCACCGTTGGTATCGTACGTGAAAGCAGATCATAATCCGCCCGCTTCAGTCCGTAACGCAGCACAAAACTGTTCTGGTTCTGAGCACTGGCGTTCTCGCGCGGTGGCTTCACGCTGCGCACTATGATATTCGTCGCACCCAGTTGCAGTACCTGCTTCTGAGCCTGCTGGCTGGCCCCCTCACCGATCGCCAGCATCGCAATTACCGAAAATACCCCGAACACGATACCCAGCATCGTCAGGCCGGATCGCAGCTTGTGCAGCATCAGACTCTTCAGAGCCAGCTGAACCGTTCGCAGAATATTCGACATTGCACGCCAGTCCGACTAAATGATCCGGTACCCGTCAGCAGGAACCGCAAACCCAGATGCCCGCCACCACCGACAGACATCAGCCCGGAAATACTCCCTCACCCGCGATCACGCCGTCCTTCATATAAATCTGACGCTTGGCCAGACGAGCCACCGCGGGCTCATGAGTCACCATGATGATCGTTCGACCCTCACGATTCAGACGCAGCAGCATCTCCATAATCTCCTGCTCCGTCTTCGAATCCAGATTCCCCGTCGGTTCGTCCGCCAGAATAATCTCCGGATCATTCACCAGCGATCGCGCAATCGCCACACGCTGCTGCTGACCACCAGACAACTGAAACGGACGATGATCCAGACGATCGCCCAGACCCACCATCTCTGCCAGCTCCCTGATCCGCTGCTGCTCGCGATCACCAATCTTCGGATAACCCGTGCGGTAATGCAGCGGTACCTCAATGTTCTCCAGCACTGTGTACTGCGGAATCAGATTGTACGACTGAAAAATAAAACCAATTTTCTCGTTCCGAATCGTCGACAACTCGTCGTCCGTCATCGAAGACACATCACGACCACCCACGATGTACTTGCCGCGAGTCGGGCGGTCCAGAGCACCCAGCAGGTTCAGCAGAGTACTCTTGCCACTGCCCGATGAACCCATGATCGCCACAAAGTCGCCACGCGGAAAATCAATGGATACGCCACGCAACGCCTGTACCGGCACCGCGCCCAGCATGTAATCCTTCTGCAGATCAATCACCTGTGCTGCCAGACTCATGACTTGCTGCTACCAGAGTTCATAAACAGCCGAATCGACCTGCCGGTCACACCACGCACACTGAAACAGTGCATCAGCCGGCACCACCACCGCCAGGACCACCACCGCCAGGACCACCACCACCAGGACCACCACCACCCGGAGGACGCTGCCGCATCATCTTCGGAATCGCCTCCTGCAATTCCTCCAGCGTCAGCTTGCCGTCACCATTCAAATCCGAACGGTCAAAGAATTCCGGCTGTAGCGTATACTCGGCCTTCGTCACAACCCCGTCCTTATCCTTGTCCATGTTCTCGAACGTCGTTTTGGGATCCACCGACATCCTACCGCCACCACCAGGCCCCCTGCCACCTCCGCCAGGACCACCGCCGGGACCACCGCCGGGACCACCACCAAACCCGCCAGGACCTCCAGCCCCACCGGGACCACCGGCAGCCTTGCGATCAGGCGTCTCCAGCTTCTCACGCTTCGCTTCCACCTCCGCCGACTTCTCAGACTCCAGTTCGGCCAGTTCCTTCTTGAAATGAGTCCTCGGACTCATCACCACCAGATCGTTCTCCTCCACACCCTCCAGAACTTCAATGTACTCGTCGTTGGCATCCCCCACCTTCAGCTCGTGCCGCTGCACACCACCCTGCCCCGAATACACGTAGGCATAGTAATAACCCGAAAATGACACAACGCTCTGCACCGGCACCTGCAGCACGGGATCCTTGCGGTCTTCCACCACGACGCGAATCTGAGCCGTCATCCCCGGCTTCAGCTTCCGCACTCGCTCAGGTGAATCCAGAATCTGCACCACTGCCTCATACTCCTTCAGATCCGTATTCGGCCAACTGCCCGGAATCGGCACCGATGACACCGACTGCAGCCGACCCCGATAGGGATCACCCGGAATCGCATCAATCTCAATCTCCACCGGCTGACCAATCATCACCCGACTGATCCGCGATTCGTGAATCCGAGCATCAATCTTCATGTTCTCCAGATCCGGCAGGTTGATCACCGCCTGGCGCTCACGAACCGCCGCACCCTCCTCAATCACCACCGGCTCGCTGCCACGAGAACTTTTCTGGGAGGCATAAACCACTTCACCCGCCTGCGTCGCCACAAGTCGACAGGCCTTGATCTGACGCTGGAACAAATCCAGCTTCTCCTCCTCAACACTCAATGTCAGCTGGGCCGCATCGGCCGCAGCCTTCATCTGAGTCATCAGGGCCTCACCCTCCAGACGTGCCCGCTGAGTCTCTCGCTTCGAATCCTCGGCCGTCTGAGTCAGCTCCTTCTCTTTCTTCGGCCGTGTATACTTCTCAAGAACCTCCAGCTTGCCCCGATTCACGCTCAGCAGAATCTGGGACTGAGTCACCTTCAGGCGAGCACTCTCAAGCTGGTTCACGTTGGCATAACCCAGCCGAGCCTGATCCCGAATTCGCTCGTACTCCTCCCGGTTGATCGATAACTCTTCCTCGGTCTTCTTGATGTCGCCCTTCAGAGTCTCCAGTTCCTGCTCATACTCACCACCTGCCGACGTGTAACTGATCAGACTGAGCCCCGCCAGATCCTCTGCCAGTCGAGCCTTTGCGACAGTGCTCTCGTTCGTCGTCAGCTGAATCTCGATGTCCTTCAATGCCTTCTCGAGATTGGCCCGCGCCGTTGTTACCTTGATCTGCTGCTCCTTGTCCTTCTCCACCAGAGTCGACGAGTCCAGTTCGCAACACACATCACCCGCCAGAAAATCAAACTTGCGAACCTTCTGACGATCCTTCACCAGCAACTCAGTGTGCTCTCCAAAGACCAGCTCATACGTCTTCTCCTTACCGTCATCAGCAACCACCTTCAACGTCTTGACCGACTCGGACGCGGCATCCACAAACTGCACCGTGCCGTCAAACTCAGACAATACCGGGGCATTCACCTTGCTGCCCTCGGGCACCAGCGAAATGATCGTGGTCGAGCCCTCGACACTGTTGCTCAATGTCGAATTTCGCAGACTGTCCACCGTACCGTTCTCGGTAATCACAATCCGAAACGGACCCTTCTCAGCCAGCTTCATCACATAGTCCGGCACCGCATCCTTCTTCGCACCCAGGATACGCTCACGAACCGCCGGAATCAGAAACACCGCAGCAATGCCTGCCAACAGCAGCGCTGACACCAGCCAAAAGACAGACACACCGGATCGACCAGGCTGAAGCTTACGAGTCATGCGGGGAACCTTTGAGCAAATGCGGCAGAACAAGGCAGGATCGCAGAGAATGTCATTCCGATGTCGCAGGAGCAGCGTCCTGGTCGGCCGGAATCGGAGGCACTGTGGAAGGCACGACCGCAGGAGCTTCAGCAGGCGAACCAGAACCCACTACCGGAACAGATGCCTGCATCTGCTGGTAAAATCGGTCGGTCCAGACGCCCCGCGCGTCAATGTCCATGATACCCATATCACGGAAGATGTTAAGCCGATTCGTCTCATATACGACCCAATCCTGGATAAGTCCGTTCTGAGCCGTCAAAACCGAATTCAAGGCGTTCAACAGACTCAACGCATTCCCCTGTCCACCAATCTGCTGACCTCCCTGTGCCTGCAACGACGCGTTGTCATACTGCAAAGCCGCGTTCCGCACCGTCACTCGGTCCACCCGCAGTCGGTACTCCTGCACTCCCAACTGACGCCAACTCGAACGTATCGTCTGCTTAACCCGGTCCTCCTGCTCCATATACGTCCGCCGAGCCCGCTGGAAAGCCACCAGCGACTGACGATAGCCGTTTCGTTCCAAAACCTGATCCAATGGAGTAGTGAACTTCAGTCCAGCACTGTGGTTCGTGCTGCCCTGCGCGTCTGAGTTCAAGCCCTCAGTCCCACGGAATGTCACATCCAGACCTGCCTCCAGACGGTTCGCCTGAATCTCCACCTGACGCCGAGCATCCATCACGGCCGCTCGCACATTCATCAGATCATGCCGATACTCCAAACCCAGCGCCACCACCTCGTCAATACTCGGTATCCGCGCCGGTTCATCCAGACTGAATGGCATAATCGCAATCTCCTCCACCCGCAATGAGGCCTGCAGAACCTCCAGGCTCTGAGCCATCCGCAGCAGGTACTTGTCACGCAGGTCGCGCGCACCACTGGCGATCTCCACCAGCAGCTCCGGCACCGTATACACTTCCGCAGCACCCCGATCACCCGACCGCGGCAGATCCCGCCAGTTCTCCGGCAGCTCTGCCAGCTCAATCTGACCGTTCCCATTCACGTCCAGCGACTGCAGCAGCTCCTGTTCACCGCCCGCCGACAGAAGCCTCCTCAGCATGTCCAGCAAGCCACTGCCAAATGCAAACTCACGCTCTGCCAGTCGATACAGGCGACGGTCCTTCTCCAGTCGCTCCAGCATGTCCGTCCGCTCAGTCTCGTCACGGAAATACCGTTTGCCCGGTTCGATCGCCGTAAGATTCTCTTTTGTCCGCTCCAGCAGCTCCTCCAGTGGCCTGAAGTCCTCTGCCACGCGTTGAATACCGATTTCATAAAGCTGATCTCTGGCACCGGCCAGTGCCTCCACGTAACTCTTCACCGCCACCAGACTCGGACCTGCAACCGGATCACCAGCTCCCTGCTTCGGCAGCAGCTGATCTCCGATATTCTTCTGCACCGTCCGCAGATCCCGTTCGAGATCAATCAGATCCCAGCCAATCAGCTCGAACTGCTGCAGCAATGCCGTATCGATCGCCAGATCCACGTTCGGCGGCAATCCCAGCAGCAGCTTGAACGAATCCTGCTGATCCTGCAGCTGTCGCTGCGAATTCGCCAGCGAAACCTGCGACTGATTCAGACGGTCACGCAGCTGCAGATAGGACAGACTGGTCGTCTGTTGTTTCTTGAAGTCAATCAGCTCGGAAGCCGCAGCCACATAGTCCGCATCCTGCGACACAGCCAGTACCTGCTGCTCCTGCTCCGGCAGCATATCACCTCGCCACTTCAGCCAGTTGCCGTCGTACGATAACTGCCCCTGCAGCTCTGCCGGAATCTGCAGATTCTGCACACCATCCAGAGCCGCATTCACAACTCCCGGCACGCGACTGTCACGTGCCTCCTGAGCCTCCAGCTGCTCCTCCAGCTGCCGAATATTGTTTTCGGTGTTCAGAATATTCTGACGCTGCTGCAGCAGTGTCAGATAGCTGGAAGCCACCTGCGTAAACAGGGTCTGGCGAAATCGCGCCAGAGTCCTCACGCTGTACAGCACATTCCGCTCATTCTGCGTCAGCGACTCAAGCGCAATCTTCCGTCCCGCATTGAACAGCAGCGGCTGCGTCAGACTGTAGCCAATCGATGGCGCCGATGATTCACTGCCATTCCCCGAAAACACCCACGTCACCGAATTCGCAATGTCCGCGGCGATCTGACCACCAGTCGGCAGCGTCTGACTGATGCCGAACGGTGTCGCCAGCACGCCGGATGTCCGGCCAGCCGCGTTCGAACGAGCCGTAAAATCAACACTCGGCTCCGTTCGGTTCGTCCCCAGATAACGCACTCCCAGCTTGAATCGCTCGGCCGTCAGATTCAACGCATCCAGATACAGGTTCTCAATCGAATTCTGATACTCGCGACTGTGGATCGAAGTCAGATTCATCGCATCCGGAATACTCACACTCGGCAGCTTCACGCCCGCGTGCGAACCCACCGGGTCCACCCCGGTCTGCTCAATCCCATACGGCTTCAGCCAGTGCGGATTTTCAATCGCAAACGAAACTCCCAGCTTGTGCCAGTTCTTATAGCCCCGACGCCCATTCACCGAATGCATCAGCTCATGAGCCGTCGGATCGTCCGGCGGCAACGGACGCTTGTCCGGATCCCACGGATCATAAAAACGACTCCGCGGATCCGGAGTCAGATCCACTCGCGGAATACTCCAGTGCGGGTCGTTGATCTTCTCGCCGATCGCCGTGTACGCGTCGCGGTCAGCCTGCTTCCGCCAGAACTGCCGGGAACAACCCGACAGCGACGCCAGCCCGGCAACTCCCAGCAGCATCAACGACAGATGTGCCTGAAACTTCTTGCGCAGCATTCGACTCAGCATCCTGCTGTACTCCGGTGCCCGTGGGGATCTGTCGCGTACCCGCACCTGCACTCGCCAGCCACCTCTGCACGCTCCACGCCCCCCAGAGTCACCGGGAACGCTGCAGGATTGTGCGCGCAAATGGCCAGCCGTAACGAATACGTCGACTTTTCGGATTTCGTCAGTTGTGACGAATGCGCTTAATCGCAATCACGCAAAGTCGGCATTTCCGTCAAACTCCACCCAGACTGCCCTCCATACACGTGTTCGAACACTGTACAACCCGCCCCCAAACACCGGCACTTTCTGCCGCTTCAGCCCGGCCCCAGAAACTTCACCGTGAAACACTCGCTCGCACGCACAGTACCCTTTTCGATCTGCCCCAATTCCTCGATCTGCTGCACCAGCTTCTCCCAACGCTCCAGAACCATCCCACACTGGCCCGGTTGACCATCCGCAGACCTGCAAAGCGGTGCCATCGCCGTCGCTCCAAATTCCAGCGCCGCATCGCTCATTTCCGAATTCAGCTTCTGAATCGCCTGATTGGTCACTCCCGGAGCCTGCAGATATTCCTGCCAACCCGACACACTCGACCGCACCACCTTCCCCACCAGCTCCGGACTCTCCGCAATCACGTCCTCGGTTGTGATCAGCACACTGGCATAGGGGTCAAAACCAATCTCCGACACCATCAGCACTTCCGGGTCACCACCCCGCTCACGCGCCACAAACGGCTCGCTGAAGACAAACGCCTGCTGAGCAAATGCCGGCTTCTGCAAAAACTCACCCACCATACCGCTGAACGGAATCATCCGCACATTCGTCAATGGCAACTGCTTCTTCATCCACAGAGCGAATGGACGCGCATCGCTGATGGCCAGCTCAATATCCTTCAGATCCGCCAGTGATTTAAAGCCCGCGGCCCGATGCACCATGATGCAGCGAGGTGAATTCTGCAGCGGTGCCAGCAACGCCACAACCGGCACTCCCGCCGCTCGCGCCAAAACCACATTGTCAGCATCCGAAACCGCAAACTGAATCCGACCAGCAGCCAGCTCCGCGATCACCGCCTGCGGAGCACCCGGGCCACCCGGGATGATCTCCACAGAAACACCCTCCGCCGCAAATTTCCCGAGCACATCCGCTGCCAGAAATCCACCATGCTCCACTTCCGGATACCAGTTCAATGCCAAACGTGCCTGCAACTGCGGTGCTTTCGCTTCAGTTCCCCCACCCACACCAGACGCCGAACCCGTCGCTGACCCCGTCTCCCCCGTGCATCCGGATAAAACTGCCACCAGACAGAGAAGCAACACGACTCGACCGCTCATGAGAAACTCCCCCCGCCGCAAAATCAAAAAAACCGGCGCAAGCATCAAACTCAGCGTAATTTATGCGATCTCAACACAAATGTTGCCGAAAATCCTCAAACTTCCATCCGCCCTGAAGAAAGATTCCCCGTAACCGTCGCATCCGCGGCCGAACACACTGCAGGAATTCTCAGGAAACAAACATGATCCCGCTGGCCGACACACTGATGTGCCCCAGCTCTGGCCACTCTATCGGACCGGAAGCCAGTCTTCGTGAGGCTGCCTGCCTGCTGCTTCAGCATGGGCACTCCTGCCTGTTCGTAACCGATCAGCACGGCAGACTCGCCGGACGCGTCACCGAAGACGAACTGCTGCTGGCACTGTTTGCCGGTGCTTCAGAACTGACACCCGCTGCCAGCCTCGCCCAACCAGTCACCGCAGTGCTCTCCAACACAGACTCCGCAGCCTCAGCTCGCTCACTCCTCTGCGAATCACTGACACACTGTCTGCCCGTTGTCGATGCCGGTCAGACACTCGTCGGTATCATCGATCGATCAACAGCAGGCTCGGCCACTCCCGCAGCAGATTCTTCCCGGACTCCGGTTCCTGACTGGTTCCCCACGACATCTTTCGACGATCTGATTCCGTGTGCCGATACCCGGCCTGTCCGCCGGACGCGGCGGCGCCGCTCACGTCCCCAACTTCGACTGTTCAACCCCGACCAGCCTCGACCCGTCTTCATTCGTGGCGCTCAGGCACTCAGTCTGCTCCGCCGCGCCGATGATTCTCTGTAATCCCGCATCACCATGAAACGTCTGCTGCTGCTGCTCTTCGGTATCGCTGTCTCAGTCGGCTCGCTGTGGTACGCCATGCGCGACACAGACACGAACATGGTGCTGCACGCCTTCAAAACGGCGAACTATGCATCGCTTCCCCCGATTCTTCTGCTGCTGCTGGCCTTCTACTGGCTGAAATCCATTCGCTTCGCACAACTGCTGGCTCCGGCCGCACCGCTGACCGCCGGGCAACTCTTCCCGCCAGTCATGATCGGCTTCGCGGCCAACAACATTCTGCCGGCACATCTCGGGGAATTCGTCCGAGTCTTCGTGGTGAACAGACAGCACAGAATTCCCGCCGGAACCGTCCTGTCCTCCATCGTTCTCGAACGAATCTTCGACATCTTCTCAATCCTCGCCCTGTTCGGACTCGGTATCCTGTTCGCACCCTCCATGCCGGAAAACTACCAGCGCGGAGGCATGATTGCCGCAGCCGTCGCCGCAGCCGTCGTCCTCGTAATGATCGTTTACATGGTTCGCACCGACTGGTTTGTCACAACCACCGCCCGGGCCTTCCGACTGTTTCCCTTCATCCCCGGATGGCTCACCGAAAAAATCCTTGATCTGCTCCGCCAGGGTGCGATCGGACTTCACTCACTGAAAAGTGCCCGCGCCATCCTCTCCATCGCCATCAACTCACTCATCCAGTGGCTCATCAACGGCTACTCCGCCTGCCTCGCGCTCGAAGCCTTCGGCATCGACGTCACTCTCAGCACCGGACTGATCCTGACCGGTATCACGGCACTCGGAGTCATGATACCGGCTGCCCCAGGATACTTTGGAGTCGTACAGGTCTGCTTTCAGATCGCCGTTCAGGTACAGCAGATCAAGCCTGACCCATCCCTCGTACTGGCCGCCTCACTGTACTCCCAGATCGTCGGCTACATCGCTGTCACCGGCATCGGAGTCTTCTGCCTGAACCGCGCACACCTCAGCCTGAAAGATCTGCAACGGGCAGCCGACAGCAACCCCTGATCACGCAGTCCCGGCAATTCCTCCTCTTTTGTGGTGCCCCGCCCATCCCTCACTCCGTCGCTCCTGATACAATTCGCCGCGGTATCCAACGCAGCGTTTTCGGAGCTTCCCTGTGCGTAACTCACTCACGGTACTCGCCGCCTTCATACTGCTCGGCCCCGGATCGCCAATGGCACTCGGACAGGGCGGTAATACCCCCGGCAACTCACCCGGTGGCATCCTCATTTCACCTCAGGGACTGATCCAGCAGGCACTCGCCGCTCCCATCAACCCGGCCCCGCCCAGCCGCCAACTCCGCGAAAAAGCCCTCACCGCACTCCCCGAAACTCTCAGACAACCCGCCGAAATCCGACTGCTGTCGCTCCGCAGCCTCGATAGCCAGCTGGCGACACTGGCGGCAGCCGGAACCCCCATCCCCGCAGAACTCCGATATCTCGCCGGTCTCACACGCATCGATGCAATTGTGCTGTCACCCGATAACACCGACCTGATCCTCGCGGGACCAGCCGAACCATTTGCGGCAGTCCGCGGTAACAGGATGGTGGGCCTGCACTCCGGCCGACCTGTACTGTGTCTGGAAGATCTGCTGGCCGCGTTCCGCGATACTGACATACTCGACGCCGCCGGCTGCTCCATCGACCCGGACTCAGAACGGCTGGCCGCCGCACACAACTGGCTGACCCGCAATTCAGCACCCGCCACAGTCGCCGTTGCCAAAGCCCGCCTCGAACAAATGGTGCGTCTGCAGGGTCGCTGGAATGTGACGACTTTCGGTGTCCCCGAAGACAGCCGAATGTGCCTCGCCATGGTCGAAGCTGACTACCTGATGAAACGTATCGCCATCGGTGCGGATACCACAGGCATTCGTGGCCTGAAAAGCAGCCTCGCCCTCGCTCGCCCCGGTGACAACATGATGCGCCGCTGGTGGTTTGCTCCGGCACCCGGAACGCTGACCGTCTCAGCAGATCGCAGTTCCTGGACACTCCTCGGACCCCGCCTGCAACTCTTCGCCCAGGAAGAAGTCATGGACGACAATGGCAACCTGCTCGATATCAGCACCAAACACGGCAGCGCAGATGAATTCGCCGCACTGTTCAATCGCCATCTGCCCGAACTGACACAGAAAATTCCAGCCTTTGCTGACCTGCAGAACATCCTTGACGTGCTGGCCGCTGTCGCAGTCTGCCGCGAACTCCAGGCCGCCGGAACACTGCAGTTCCAGCCGCAGATGCTGGATGATCCTGCTGTCCTGCCCGGCAGATCGTGGCCCGTCCCGCGCGAAACTCTGCCCCTGCTCACTTCCCGCAGCGCCTCAGCAGGACTGATTCTCGGAGCGTTCAGCGGCGGTGTCACATTTCGCAGTCGACAACTTGTCCGGATGGCCTCACTCCCAGACTCACCCACGACCCCGAATTCCGCCAACAGCACGCCAAACCGAAGCCTCACTGTCTCCCGACAGACACTCGGCAATATGCCCGACGGAAAAGTCTGGAAAGACCTGACAACACCCCCGGTTCAGGGCGATTCCGATTGAGTCTTTTGGCGCTGCAACCACGCCTGACCCGCCTCCGACCTGAGAAACTCCTGATACTCAGGTATCTCAGCAGCACCATCCGGAGACTGCTGCATCCCCTCCAGCAATTCCGCCACTCCGGCAAAATCCCGCCGGTGCAGTCGCACACGCAGGTCGGTCAGTGCCAAATCCGCATCACCCTCCGAAACCGCTTTTGCCGCAGCCACTGCCTCCGCAGCCTCAGCACCACGATCCAGCTTCAGCAGTGACTCAATCTTCAACAACCCCAGATACGGATCACCTGTCTGCTCACGCAGACGATCAACCGCCGCCGCAACCTCCGCATGCTGACCCAGTAACTCCAGTCGCTCCACTTCCGCAAAACCAGCACCTGGTTCCGCAGCCGTGGCCTGAAACAACTGCTGCAAAGCCTCAGCCAGCTCATCCGGTCCCAGGTTGCGACAAATCCGCACCTTCAGACGCCGCAGCGGCTCAGATTCCTGTACCACCGTCGGCAGTCGACGGAAAAGTTCCAGTGCCGACTTCGGCTGGCCACTCCGCTGCAGATTTCCAATCTCACGAACGTCGTCGGAAAACTCCAGCAACTGCACTTCCGAGGCGCTCAGTGAGGCCTTCAGACCACGATTCGATGCCGCCAGTGCCGGCAGCACCAGCCGCCGCAGACTCTCAGAAACACACTCGCCGGACAGATACACGTCCACGTCCGCGATCTTCGCACCATCCGCCGTCTGTACCACCACCAATTCGTGATAATTGATCCCGGACAATTCCGGCAGACACAGGCGAAACAGCGGACGAAATTCGCCACCACGCGGAACCAACCGCACAAAACTGTAACTGCCACCGTTGGTACAGCCCTGCACCACTCCCGTGAAAATCTCCTGCAGAGTCCCGGACAATCCCTCCACAGCCTCACGACGTTCACTGCCGCTGACATCCGTTCCCCGCAGCACTCGGTCTGCAAACGCTTCGTCGCTGGCCAGCTTCGTCAAAGCCGCCGCATCCAGATGCGCCACAGCCTGACGCACCTGCTCGGCCAGCTGCTGCGACTGCGGCTCGTCCGCAGCTCGCAGTGCCACCGGCTTCACCGCCGCAGCATCAGCAGTTCCCGCAGTTGATCCGGCAGCAGCAGCAGGCTGCTCAGAAGCCTGCTGCCCACAACCACACGCTGCCAGCAGCAGGGCTGCCACCACGACACACTCAGACCCTGCCGATATCAGTCTCACAAAGACCTCCACTTCAACCCGCAGACAGCTCCTGCAATGCAGCAATCACATCCGCATCATGACCGTCCACCGAGACCTTCTTCCACAACCGGGCAATCCGGCCGTCAGCTCCAATCAGATACGTCGATCGCTGAATCCCCATCGACACCCGACCGTACATGTTCTTCTCACGCCACGCTCCATACTTCTCAGCCACCGCGTGCTCCGTGTCAGCCAACAGAGGGAAATTCAGAGTATACTTCTCAGTGAATTTCTGATGAGACTCCACCGAGTCAGCACTGACGCCCAGCACCACCGCGCCAAGCCCCTCAATCTCACTCAAACGATCCCGAAATGCACAGGCTTCCTTCGTGCACCCCGGAGTATCATCCTTGGGGTAAAAATACAGCACCACCGGTCGTCCTTTGAAATCCGACAGCTTGACCGTCTTACCCGCAGTCGATTTCAGCGAAAACGCCGGTGCTTTCCCAGGTGGTTCAATCCAGTCAGCCATAATTCCGTAATCCCCCGATCAGTGCCGATCATCCGACGCCGCAGACCGACGGATCCATATCCGCAGACCCGGCCTCCAGTCGGTGTTATAGCCACCTGCCGCATTCTGGCTCTTCCGGCAACCGATTTCACGGCCCGCAACAGAATTCAGTTGCATTCCGGAAGCATCCGGCGGGCCTGCCGGAGATGATTCTGCAGAAACAAACGGTCCTCAGCCGGACACACCGCCAGACTGCGCTCCAGCAGATCAATCGCCTCGCCATAGTGACCCGCACGCATCGTCAGCACCGCATGGTCCCGCCGCTCACGCCACGAACCCGGCAGCAGCAACTGCAGACGCGTCTGCACCTTCCACGCCGCCGACCAGTCCTCGCGACCGCCAAATAACGCCTTCAGATTCTGCAGCATGCGAATCACCACCGCACGCTCATCCACCGGACGCAGATGACGACGCACCTCCACCGGCGAACAACTCGCAAGATCACCAATCAGATCGATACACTCGCCCTCGTCCAGAATCCGTCCCCGATCAAACGCATCCACATACAGATGCCCATGATCCGTCGGCAGACGGATCATAAAGCGTGCCGGAGTACTGATGGGTTCAAGCGGAATTCCCAGCTCGTTCCCCACATGCAGGTAAATCAGCGACAGCGAAATCGGAATGCCCCGACCCGTCGCCAGCACCTGATTCACATAATGCGAATGCGGATCCGCCAGATACTCACTCTCACCGTGCAGACCCAGCTCCTCCGTCATGTAACGCGACAGCAGCTTCAGCTCTTCCAGATCCGAGCCAGCCTGAGTCACCGGGTGCGTCAGACGCGATACCGCACGCTGCAGCACCCCGCGAGCTGCCGGAAAATTCACGGCCGACTGACCGTCCCGGGAAATCTCCAGAGCAGCAGTCAGCAGATCCACGTCCGGCTCACGACGCACCAGTCGCATAAACTGCTCGTCGTCTGAACAGGCCGAATTCGAAAATGAAAAACTCACGCAGACTCATTCCCGCAACACTGCCATTACATCTCTGAAACCAACAACCGCAGCCACTATAGGCTGCACCATCCCCCACCACAACACCGGGTTGCACCGGATCCCAGCCTCCACAATCCGTCGGCAGAAAACGCCCGTTCCCAGCCACCCCATCCAGCGCCAATCGGCAATTCATGCCTGCCCACGCAACACTTCGGCAAACACCAGCCCCCAAGCCTGAACACGAGGTCACTCGCCACCGCCGAGCCGGCACAGTCGAAAGCAAACAGGCAGAACACCAGTGACACCCCACTCACCAGCGATCCTGCTTCGCGTGCTTCATGTGGTTCGCCCTTCCACAACCGCCCGCGCTCCCGCTGTCGCCGCTTCCATGATCTGCTGCTCTGTCACCGACTCACCACAAAACTCACCCGTCACACACCCCTCACTCAACACCAGTATCCGATCACACACCCCCAGCAGCTCCGGCAACTCGCCGCTGGTCACAATCATCGAAACTCCCTGCTCAGCCAGCCGATCCATCAGCACATACAACTCCGCCTTCGCACCCACGTCGACACCGCGAGTCGGATCGTCCAGCAGCAGCACGTCCGGCTTCGTCAGCAAACATCGCGCCAGCATACACTTCTGCTGATTCCCGCCACTCAAAGCTGTGATCAGCGACTCACCTCCCGCAGTACGAATCCCCAGCGACTCCACCTGCTCCCGCACCACCTGCTGCTCCCGACGACCCGCAATCACACCCGCCTCAGAAAATCGCTGCAACGCACTGATCGTGATGTTCTCACGCACCGTCATCCCACGAAAAATGCCCTGCCGCTTCCGGTCCTCAGTCGTCATCGCCACACCCGCCCGCAACGCCTCGGCAGGATGCCGAAAATCACAACGCTCACCACGCAGCCAGACCTCGCCCGTGTACCGGCTCCCGGCAGCTCCCGATAAACACTCCAGCAGCTCCGTTCGCCC
This sequence comes from uncultured Planctomycetaceae bacterium, assembly GCA_903896675.1. Classification (GTDB taxonomy): domain Bacteria; phylum Planctomycetota; class Planctomycetia; order Planctomycetales; family Planctomycetaceae; genus SXXK01. The sequence continues at coordinate 2,243 of CAITYU010000576.1, read as the reverse complement.
CGCTCCCATCAAACCAGCCAGCCCCAGAATCTCACCACGACCCAGCGAAAAACTGATGTTCCGCAGCCGCCAGCGACCTCGCCGACCCACCCACGGCAATGACAGATTCCGCACTCGCAGCACAGGCTCCGAACCAACAACCCCATCCACCGCCACACGACGCTGACGCACCGCAAGCTCACGACCAACCATCCAGTGAGCAATCTCACGCGGATTCGTCGCAGACCTCGCCACCGTCCGCACAAAACGACCGTCACGCAGCACCGTAATCCGATCCGCCAGACGAAACACCTCCTCCATCCGATGCGAAATGTAAAGGATGGTCACTCCCCTCGCCTTCAGGCGGTCAACAACACGGTACAGTCGAGCTACCTCGGATTCCGTCAGCGCACTCGTCGGCTCATCCATAATCAGAATGTCAGACTCCAGCGACAACGCCCGCGCAATCTCCACAAGCTGCTGATCTCCCACTCGCAGACTGCCCACCAGTGCGCGAGGATCAATCGGTGTCTCCAGCTGCTCCAACAGCACCGCCGCACGCCGATCCATCTCCCCCTGCCGCAACACCCCCCAGCCATTCGTCAGCTCACGACCCAGAAAAATATTGGCCGAAACCGACAACTGCTCCACCAGATTCAATTCCTGGTGAATCATGCTGATCCCCGCAGACTCGGCATCCCGAGTCCCCGTGAAACTGACTCGCTCACCACGCAGCAGCAGCTCTCCCCGCGATGGTGACTGCACTCCGGCAAGGATCTTCATCAGAGTACTTTTGCCGGCGCCGTTCTCACCCATGATCGCATGAGTCTCGCCGGACTGAATGTCAAAACTGACATCCTGCAGCGCCACAACGCTGCCAAATGAGCGACCCATGCCACGAACTGAAAGAACAGGCTCAGTCACCCCGGATTCCCCCCCCCCACACACACTCCAGCACAGACACATCAGAACTCAGATCAACACTCAGCCGACCAGCACAGAACCGGCTTACGCGCAGCATTCACCTCGTCCGGACGACACACCGCAGTGCTGTGCGGAGCCCCCTTCACCAGTTCTGCCGGCTCGCTGCAGATCTGCCGCAACGCCGCCGCAAAGGCATCCAGTGTCGCCAGAGACTCCGTCTCAGTCGGCTCCATCATCAATGCCTCCTCCACCACCAGAGGAAAGTAGACCGTGGGAGCATGGAAGCCGTAGTCCAGCAGACGCTTCGCAATGTCCATCGCCGTCACACCCGTCTGCTCCTTCAGTCGCTTCGCACTCGCCACAAACTCATGCATGCAGCGATTGCCGTGCGGCACATCCAGAAAATCACGCACCTGACTCAACAGATAATTCGCATTCAGCACCGCACAGTCCGAAGCCTCACGCAGACCGCGGCCGCCCAGAGTCCTGATGTAGCAGTATCCACGCAGCAGAATTCCCACGTTGCCGAAAAATGTCCGCATCCGACCAATCGAATGCTCTGGCACCATCAGCGAATACCAGTTACGCGCCGCATCGAAGGTCACCACAGGAGCCGGCAGGAAAGGAGCCAGAAAATCGCGCACCGCAATGGGACCTGCCCCCGGACCACCAGCACCATGCGGACCGGTGAATGTCTTGTGCACATTGTAATGCATCATGTCGCCGCCAAAGTCGCCAGGGCGAGTCCTGCCGAGAATGGCATTCATGTTGGCGCCGTCGATGTACACCAGACCCCCGACCTCATGCAGCATCGCCGCGATCGTCGCAATGTCCTTCTCAAACAAACCCAGAGTATTCGGGTTGGTGACCATGAACACCGCAGCCCGCTCGTCCAGCTGCGCCCTCAGTTCGGACAGATCCACAAACCCGTCCCGACCTCCCGACAACTGCACACACTCAAATCCCGCCAGCGCCGCACTGGCCGGATTTGTGCCATGAGCACTGGCAGGGAACAACACTCGAGTCCGCTGCTCACCACGATGCCGAAAATATGCAGCGGCCGTCAGCAACGCCGTCAGTTCACCCTGAGCACCAGCAGCGGGATGCAGGGACACACCAGGCAGACCCGAAATCTCCGCCAGCATCCCCTGCAGCTCATACAGTACACTCAGTAAACCCTGAATCTGAGACTCCTGCTGGTACGGATGACTGGCCACCGCCTGCGGCAATCGCGCTAATCGCTCGTGCCGCTTCGGATTGTACTTCATCGTACAACTGCCCAGCGGATAAAAGTGCGAATCCACACTCATGTTCAGTGTCGACAGATTCACGAAATGACG
>CAITYU010000575.1 GCA_903896675.1 uncultured Planctomycetaceae bacterium | reverse complement strand
GAGTGAGAAGTGAGAAGTGAGAAGTGAGAAGTGGGAAGTGAGGGCGAGGGGTGTGTGGTTGGTGCTGTGGTCGGCGCCTAAAAAAACCGCTCTGGAAGAGCGGTTCATGTGACCCTGAGGTCGATTGCGCAAGACAGGACTTGAACCTGCATGGGATTTAACTCCCACTAGCTCCTGAAGCTAGCGCGTCTGCCAATTTCGCCACTTGCGCGTTGCGAGCCGAACAGTATAACCGGGGATCGGCGTTGCAGCAACTGAACTGGAGTGATTTTCTGGAGTGAGACTGGGCTGTGGCGTGTGTCAGAAATTGGGGGATTTGTGCCGGATCTGCGGGATTCCGTCCGGTGGGGGCGGGAATCGCAGAATTTGAGGGTTTGCCAGTGGGAATCTGCTTGACGGGGGAAAAAGGGCAGGCCGATAGAAGGGAAGTGTATGGGTATCTGGCAGGAACGGCTGAAGTAGCCAGTGCAGGCGGTGAGCGGCACGGGCATTGAGGGAGCGGCAACGACATGAAGTCGCTGGTTGGCTGGGGATTGCGTGGAGTGTGTTTTGTGCTGGCGATTCCGCTGTTGTATGCGACGGTGGAGGCGCAGGTGGTGCCGGGGACGGGTGTGAAGTTGAATCAGGTCGGTGACGACTTTGAGGAAGAGAGCTGGAAGTGGGTGCAGAACGGGGCGAAGGCCAGTCGTGAGCAGGACGAGCAGGTGAGGTCTCCGCTGGGCGTGTCTTCCAACCGTCGCTGGTTTGAGAGTCCGAAGCGTGGGATGCCGGACCACATTGTCCGCGTGGAGACTCCTGCCGGCGGTCTGCCGGGCAGCAAGGGTGCATTGAAAATTCAGACGCTGAATTCCGGCGTGCCCGGACTGAATTCCTTTCAGATGGAGCAGGATGACCTGATTATGGCCTGTTCCTCGCGGATCGGCATGATCTCTGTCAGCCGCAATCCCAGCTGTGTGACTCGAGTGTACCTGCCTCCGTTTGACCGGTGGGAGGATCGTTCGGGGTCGCATTTCGGGTATCGGATTGACCTGAAGACGACGATCAGCGAGAAGGAGAAGAAGTTCTTCTTTACGAAGACGGTGAAGAAGCAGGAGGATTACTGGCCGGGTTATTTCATTGAGTTCCACAGTGCTCATGATGGCCGGTTCAGGGAAGACGAGGCGTATCTGATTATTCGTGGCAACAATCTGGGCCATGAGATGCGCAGTCTGAAGCTGTCACCTGGCTGGTGGACATTGGGGATGTCGGTGACGGGTGACGGCCGGGTGCATTTTTATGGTCGGCAGGGTGTGGGCAATCTGACTGCGACGGACCTGTTGCATTCGGGAACGCCTTATGGCTATGTGGCCGAGCACTTTGCGACTCACTTCTTCAACTCGTGCAACACCAATGACGGGCAGACGTGGTCGACGCCGATCATTATCGACGATCCGACCATTTACACGACGCACTGACAGTCAGGAAGGGTCCGGCACTGGCCGGGGGGACGCCGCGGGAGCGGCAGGGATGCGTGCCTGCAGGGACGCAGAATGAGTTCGGACACGCCACGGACAGAGTGAAGTCGAAGAAGCGGCCGGGAGGGATCCCGGCCGTTTCGCTTTGGGGGTGGGCGGGGGACCGGGCAGGGCTTGATCTGCCGCAAAGAAACTCTGGATTTCGCTCGCACTGATATTCCTTCCGGTGCGGTTGTGCAGTTAGATGGGGGTTGGGTGGCGGGGTGTTGTGAGTCAGCAGGCGGATGGGGAAGCGGAACAATGCTGGAATTTCTGTGGACAGTGCTGGATACGGTTCGGCACATGGACGAGCATCTGGCGCGGCTGGCAGCGGAGTGGGGCGTCTGGATGTACGCGCTGCTGTTTGGGATTATTTTTGCTGAGACGGGTCTGATTATTCTGCCGTTTCTGCCCGGGGATTCGCTGTTGTTCGCGGTGGGCGCGCTGATGGCGAACGAGAATTCGGGTTTGAATCCGTGGCTGATGTTTGTGTTGTTGTTTGTGGCGGGCGTGGCGGGTGATGCGGTGAATTACCTGATTGGGCGGTGGGTGGGTCCGAGGGTGTTTTCGCGTGAGGATTCGTGGTTATTGAATCGGGATCATCTGTTGAAGGCGCAGCGATTTTATGTGAAGCACGGGGGCAAGGCGATTTTTCTGGCGCGGTTTGCGCCCATTCTGCGGACGTTTGCACCATTTGTGGCGGGTGTGGGACGCATGAATCTGGTGCGGTTCTGGATGTTCAATGTGACGGGTGGTTTGTGCTGGGTGGGCGGATTTCTGCTGGCGGGTAACTATTTTGGTCATCTGGAGTTTGTGAAGAAGAATTTTGAGTATGTGATACTGGGGATTGTGGTGGTGTCGCTGTTGCCGGTGGTGTTTGAGTGGATCTCAGCGGTGCGAGACGGCCGACGCGAGCGTGAGCAGCGAGGGCAGTCCGGGGAACGGTCTGCGGGTGAAGGAGCTGGCAGTGGCGGGGGTATTTGAGTACGAGCTGCAGGTGTTGGCGACGGATCTGGACGGTCTGGGGCATGTGAACAACATCGTTTATCTGCGGTGGATGCTGGATGCCGCCGTGGCCCATTCAACAGCTCTGGGGTGGTCTCCTGAGGCCTATCGATCTCTTGGTTGTGGCTGGGTAGTGCGGTCGCATTTCATCGAGTATCTGGCTCCGGCTTTCGCGGGTGAGCATTTGGTGCTGCGAACGTGGGTGTCGGAGATGAAGCGGGTAACTTCCGGTCGGAGGTATGAGCTGTACCGTGTTGCTGACGCCGCGCTGTTACTGCGTGCTGAGACGCAATGGGCGTTCGTCACCTTTGCGACTCACCAGATTACTCGGGTGCCAGCGGAGATGCAGGCTGTTTTTCGGCCTGTAGCGGACGAGCGGGGGTAGTTTTCAGTTGTCAGTTTTCAGTTTTCAGTTATCAGGGGTCAGGGGTCAGTTGTCACGGACGGGGAGCCGTTTTCTGTGAGCGCGAAATGGAACCGAACAGGGAGTGTTGGGACAGTGTTTTTTCGCCGCGGAAGAACGCGGAAAAACGCGGAAAATGGCGGAAGTGATGGCGGGGGGAGTTTTCAACCACGAATGACACGAATCACACGAATGAGGGTGAAGGTGGCTTGGGGGATTTGAAGTTCGAAAGACGCGAAAAGTTGTCAGTTGTCAGTTGTCAGTGGTCGGTGGCGAGGGGTGCAGGGCCGATGGCTGATGAAGTCGCGTGAAACCGCAAACGGGTATGAAGGCGAAGTTTTTTTTGCCACGGAAGAACACGGGAAATCGCGTGAGGTAGGGAGTGGGGGGCAGCGGCAGATAACACAAGTGGCGTGGGGGGGGTATTGAACCACGAAAGACACGAAAGACACGAAAGACACGAAAGACACGAAAGACACGAAAGACACGAAAGACACGAAAGACACGAAAAAGGAGAGGTGGTGGGGGGCTGAGGCAGTCGGTTTTCAGTTTTCTGTTTTCTGTGGGCAGTGGGTGGTGGGCGGTGTGGTGATTGTGGTTGCACGAGGTTGGTGCTGGGGAGAGAATGCAGTGAGTGGATGACGGGTTGAACGGGACGTGTGGCGGGGGCATCCGGGTTTGTCAGGTTTGGCGGTGCAGTTGGAGTTTAAAATGATGGCAGATCAGGATGCAGTGACGGGGAATGATATGGGGGTGGGTGAGGCGGTTGAGCAGTTTGTGGTGCAGCAGGTTTACCCGCAGCCCGGCGTGAAGGCTCAAAGCGATTACCGCAACTACGACAATCCCGCGCGAGACTCGGTGCGTGACTTTTACCGGCAGAACCATCGGCATCAGACGCTGGACTTCGTGCGGGCTCGGCGAGCCGAGTTTCTGGGTTTGCAGCGACGGCGAATGAGTCCCTTCGAGGCGCTGGCCTTTCTGAATACTCTGGTTGATGATTCTGACCCGGACATTGAACTGGATCAGTTGCAGCATCTGCTGCAGTGTGCCGAGGCGATTCGCGCGGACGGGCATGAGGACTGGTTTGTGCTGACTGGTCTGGTGCATGATCTGGGCAAGGTGTTGTGTCTGTGGGGGCAGCCGCAGTGGGCGGTGGTGGGCGACACATTCCCCGTGGGTTGTCGTTTCAGCGAGCGAATCGTTTACAGTGAATTTTTTGCCGAGAATCCGGATGCCGGGGATTCCGTATTGAGCAGTGAACCGGGGATTTATCAGCGAGGCTGCGGTCTGCGGAATGTGCTGATGTCGTGGGGGCATGACGAGTATCTGTACCACATCCTGCGACCGTATCTGCCTGAGCCGGCATTGTACATGATCCGGTATCATTCGTTTTATGCGTGGCATCGCGAGGAGCAGTATGACTGGCTGTGCGACGACCATGACCGCGCGATGTTGCCGTGGGTCAGGAAGTTCAACCCGTACGACTTGTATTCCAAGTGTCCGACGCCACCGGACTGGCAGCAACTGCGTCCGTACTATGAGGATTTGATTGCGAAGTATTTGCCGGCGGAATTGGATTTTTGAGTTGTCAGTTGTCAGTTGTCAGTTGTCAGTGGTCAGTTGTCAGTTGTCAGTGGTCAGTTGTCAGTGGTCAGTGGGCAGTGGGCAGAGGGCAGTGGGTGTTGTGTAATTTTTTTCGCCACGGAATGACACGGAGGAACACGGATAATCGCGAGGGGTGAAGGGGTGAAGGGGGG
>CAITYU010000574.1 GCA_903896675.1 uncultured Planctomycetaceae bacterium | reverse complement strand
TACCAGCAGCACCACCACCCGCAACACCCACGTACGACGCCGGCCGGCACTCTGAATCAGCTCACGACGCAGCAGCGGAAACTCAGCACTCAACAGCAGTTGCTTCCACATCTCAGGCTCCCTCCGCTCTCCAATACAGCACAATCAGCTCACCGACACAGCACTTGCACCACAATTCGCCCCGGAACTTCCGTCCGAACGCCCCCCCACACTGCCAAATAACCCCTCACAATAACGCCGCAGCCACAGCAGCACCAACAGCCACAACACCAGACCCACCACAGCCATCAGCAGCAGCACACTGTCCCCGCCACGCCACCGCAGCAGTCGCGTCACATGCGCCAGCCACACCAGCAACGGTGAACCACAGCAAAGGAACCACCGCCGCTCCAGCACAAACGAATTACCTCCCAGCCGCAGGACTTCCACCAGCAGCGGCAGCACCGGCAACACAAAGATCGTCAGCACCAACAGCAGCGATCTGCTCAATGCACGCAACAAACCCTCGCACTTCAGCGACTGCCACACCGCCAGCCACTTCACCAGATGCAGCACCAGCAGCAACAGCAGCACACCCGAAAACTGATACACCACACCCCGCCAGCTCAACACCACCCGCGACATCGGATCCAGCAGCATCCGGGACAGCGAAATGGTCACATTTGAGAGCATCAGCAGCCAGAGCACACGGTCCGCACCCGCCAGCTTCTGCCGCAATAACTCTCCATTACTGATCGGTATCAGCCACAGCAGATCACGAGTCCCCCGCGCCTGCTCAAATGCCAGAGACTCACACACACTCACCAGCACCATCAGCATCGACAGCAAACCATACGCCGCCTGCATCACCGGCAGACTCGCCGCATACTCCAGCGGCGATAACTGTCGACGCAGCCACAACAGACCCACCAGAACCGTCAAACAGTAAAGCACATGCGCATACCAGCGAGCCTGCGGATTCCGCGCCAGCTCCCGCCAGCGCACCGGATTCAACTCCGGCAACTGCCGCGACTCACGCACCTCGCCATCCTCAGTCGCAGCACTCCCACGACGCCCCCTCAGTCGCATGATCCAACCCGACAACCGCCGCTCCAGCCACCTGCGCGGCACCCGCACCGACTGCGGATTCAAAAACGCTCGCCCAGGCCAGCGACGAATTCCCTCCACAGCCACCAGCAGCATCAGTCCCGATAACACCAGCGGTGGCACACAGCTCAGCAGAAACTCAAAGCACCCCTCACCCGTCACTACCACCCTGAACCCCACCGGAACGTGCACAAACGGCAGGATCCCCAGCACTCCGCCTGCTCCACGAAACCAGAACCACTGCGGCAGGATCCCCACGTCCTCCAGCAACCCCGGAATCGCCAGCAGACACAACCACAAAAACCAGATCACACCCAGCGAAATCGCGGCCGAACTGATCAGAGCCGAACACATCACCGCCGACGCCGCCAGTTGCACTCCCACCACGACCAGCAACAGCCACACAACCAGCAGTCCCGCCAGCGAACTGCCACCACCCGCATACGCCAGCGCCGTCAGCAGAAAACACGGAGCCACCAGCAGCAGTGACTGCAGCAGCACCGCCGCAAACTTCTCCACCACCACCTGGACCAACGACAACCGCGTCAGCAGCAGCAGCTCCAGAGACTGACGCTCTCGCTCCTGCGAAATCGACGCCGCACCCGCCGTCGTGGCATACCCCGCCAGCACGATGCAGCCCGCCAGCAACTGCCCCAGCAATGTCCACTGACTGCGAAAACGTGCCCCCGCCGCCGGACGCAGAACACCACCTGCTTCACCCAGCCACAGCAACAGAAATACCACCGTCAAAAACAACGCCACCAGCCACATACCCAGCCGGAAACGACCGCCAAACAACCCCCGCAGCTCCCGCAAAAACAACGGAAACTCGCAGTGATCCGCCAGCCACCGCCGCAGCATGCACCAGCCCTCCCGAGCCACCCCTCCGCAAGGCCACCCGACAGCACTCGACAGAACTGCCAGGAACCGCCGGTCTGCTGACCGGCAGACCCTCACATCCCGTCCACCACCGCTCAGTTGCGCTCGACCGTGACCGCCATAATGATCGGCGCCGTACTGTCCGGCCCCTTCACCAGTTCCAGCTTCTCGATCACATCGCCACGACTCGGATTCACTGTCACCCGGCGAATCTGCTGACCACCCAGCATGTACGCAAACTCAGAACCAGGCACATCCACACGCCGAATATAGTCCGCAAAATGCACACCATTCAGCAGCTTGATGTCCTCCTGCTCACCACCCCGGTAGTGCAGCCGCACAATCACCGACACACTCTTCTCCTGAGCATACGGGAAACTCCAGCCACCCACCCCACTCAGCATGTGAATCGCCTTCGCATCCGAATTCAGCGGCAAAGTCACCGACTTCGGCATCGTCGGAGGCAGCGGACCAAATGGCCCATTCAGCAGAATGATGTTCGGCACGGATTTGCCCCGAGGATCCGTCAGCAGAAATGGTACATCCTTGAAAATCTTGGGAGACCAGTCGCCGAACACCATCCGGTCCGGACCATTGTCATCACTGCTGAACAGGCCCTTCGTACTCACCGCCGTCGCATAACGATCCAGTGATACCGGCAGAAATTTCCCCTTGTCCGTCAGAAACTCCAGCAGATTCGTCAGCTCCTCCGCACTCATCTGCTTTTCAAATCCCTCTGGCATCAGCGACTTGCGCGACCGCACCAGCTGCTCTATGTCCTCCCGGGCTATCTGGTTCTCACGCCCCTCCGCGTCAATCAGAGTAATCGCGGTTCGTGACTCACCCGACATCATCCCGTTCAGCACCACACCGTCAGTCCTGACCACAGTGTAAATCCGAAAATTCCCCTCCACACTCCGACTGGGATCAATGATGTGCGTCAGCAGCTCATGCTTCGGATGCACCGCCATCCCCGTCAGATTCGGACCGATCGCCTTGCCCTCCGAACCATGCATGTGACACTTCGAACAGTGCTTCACATACATCGCTCGCCCGGCCTTCACATCACCCGACTGCTCACACAGCGGCAACAGCGATTTCAGCACACGATCACGATCCGCATCCGGAAGCCCACCACCAGCCGCCATCAGCTTCTCTGCAGCGGACCTGATGGTACGGTCCGGATGTGCCCGCAAGGCCTGCTTCTGATCCAGAGTCAGCTCGCCCAGATCCATCGCTCCCGACTCAAACGCCTGCAGCATCGCCGTCGTCGTGGCCGGTCGCGACAACAGCACACGCACAACCGCTGACTTGGCCTGCGGAGTCAGTACGCTGCCACGCTCAATCAGCGCCGCCCCCAGGCCCTCCGATGTACTCAATGCCGCAGCATCAATCAGACCAACCGCAAGCTCAGGAGCTGCCGTCGGAGTAATCGCAGACAACACCGCTGACAGTATCTCCGCGTTCTCCGACTGAAAACTCACCGCCTCTCGTGCCGCATTCACCCGCTCTTCCGTACCCACCGCAGCATCCGCCACAACCTTCAGCAGCGAATCAATGATCTCCTTCGCATAAGACTCAAGCGCCTTCGAACCACACAGCGCTGACAGCTGCAGCAGCTTGCCCCGACCTCCCGCCGGTACACGATCCAGCAGAGCCGTCAGTGCAGCCTCCAGCTCCTTCGTCGCCGCAATCCGATGATCCTTCGGCCAGCCCTCGGCCAATCCACGCACCACCACCTCCGCCAGCTGCGGCTGCGCAGACTTCAGACCACTCAGCAGCTCCTGCATCTCCTCCACAGCAGGACGCCCCCGAGCGATGTGCTCGGAAACAATCGCCGCCGTTCGCATCGCCGCTGCCGGCAGCGGAGCCCCGGCAGCGGACTCATCCGCCGACAGTGCCCGCAGAAATGGCAAGGCCTGCACGGCTGCCGCACACGTCACCGCATCACTCTCCCACAGGTCCGGATTCGGTCGCAGAGATGCCGCTGCCACCAGTCGCCCCGCCTCCGCAGTCGCCGGCATTTCCGCCAGCGAAAGCAGACCCTGCAGTCGCACCTGAGCATCCATGTCCTTCGTCAGAGCACCAGCCAGCAGCAGCTCCTCCTGACCCGCCCGAAACTGCGACAGGACCACCACCGCATTCCGACGAACCCCCGCCGACGGATGACCCAGCGCACCCACTGCCGCCGACAGCCAGCCATCACCGTCCGGCCGCAGTGCCTGCAGCACCCACAACGCATGAATCGCACCGACATTCAAACCTATCTCGTCCACACCCGCATCAGCCACCAGCCGCACCAGATGCGGTACCGCAGCCGGATCGGCTCGCTCCACCAGCAGACGCTGAGCCTGCAGACGCCACATCATCGCAGGATGACGCAGCACTTCCGTCAACCGGACCACATCCAGACCCGACAAAGACTGCCAGCCATGCAGCACGTCACCGGCTGCCTGCCCCGTCGGCACAACTCGATAAATTCGACCACGCCGCTGATCCCGCAGATCACTCTCGTAAGCATTCCCACGACCCGTCCTGAAACCCTGCGGAGTCGGATTGTGCTGAATGATGTAGTTGTACCAGTCGATGACCCACACCGCACCGTCCGGACCAACCTCCGCCATAATCGGCGATGCCCACTCATCGTCACTCGCAATCAGATTGTTCGGACTGGTTGACTTGTACCCCGTGCCATCACGACGCAGCACAAACGTACCCACCAGATGCCCCGTCGGCTCACACACAAAAGCTGTTCGGTTCCACCACTGCTGCGGAAATGTTCGCGCCGTATACAACGCATGACCCGCACCCGCAGTGTAACCGCCAAACTGATCCACCTGACGCACGTTCTCAGTCACCGGCTTGAACAGATGAGTATCAGCAATGGTGCCAATGTCACTGGCAGCCCAGCCACGCACCTTCTCGTAAAAACGATTGGCAATCGGCATGAATGTGCTGGGGTTATGATTCGCCGTGGAACCAAAAATCAATCCCTCTTCGCTGATGCCCAGACCCCACGTGTTGTTGTTCGTTGAACGCACAAACTCCAGATCCGTCACCTCAGGAGGATCCGTGCTGGAAAGCCGGAATCGCCAGAAACCCTGGCGAAACGACTCAGCCGACTTCCGCGCTCCCTCAGGACCGTACTGCGGACTGCTGTCGTTGTAACCCTGCATCGACCAGATCCAGTTGTCCAGCCCATAACGGAAATTACTCACGCCCCCATGAGTATCCCCGGCTCCCCAGCCCGTAATCAGCACCTTTTTCAGATCCGCCCTGTCGTCCCCGTCAGTGTCCTTCAGATAAATCGTCTCCGTCGCGTTCTGAACCACCGCACCGCCTCGGTAAATCATGATCGCCGTGGGAATCGACAAACCCTCGGCAAACACCGTAAATCGGTCCGCCACATGGTCGCCATCCGTATCCTCACAGATCCGAATCCGGTCCCGATTCTGACCCAGCTCATTCGGATAGTCCACGGTCTCACAGATCCACAGCCGACCACGCTCGTCCCAGTTCATCGAAATCGGCTTGGCCACAAAACTGCGCTCATCCGCGTACAATCGCAGTGTCATGCCCTGCGGAGTCACATAGTGCTTCATCGACTCTTCGACCGACAACGGCTGCTGCATCGTCGTCCTCGGAGATCCCTGGACACCCCACTGACGCCCCGGAGTATAATTCGGGATCTTCGGCCCCACTTCCACATATTCAAATGCAGCCACGTCCTTACGCAACTCCGTCATGGCCGGAATCGACCACGCATCCCGATCCACAAACGCCGGGACAACGCTGACATCTGCACCGCAGGCCCAGCGAATGCCACGCTCCACCAGATTCGGAAAACCCGCGTTCGTCCACGTCCGCTGATCATGCCCCCACGCCGTATAAAACACTCGACCCTTCCCATGAGTCCGCGTCCACGTCCACGGCTCACGATCCTGACCCTCCGCCTGCTCACCCTCCAGACGATACTCCAGTACCTCCCGGTTCTGCTCGTTGTGCAGATGATGGATGTACGTCTCGTCCCAACTGCTGAAACCCCCGAAACCCTGCATGATCGGATGCTGCGGAGCGACAATCTGAGTCCCAAAGACCTGACCACCATGCCGCTGAAATTGCGCCCCCATCAACTGCACCATCTGCGGATTGTTCCGCCAGCAGAACGTCGCACAGTGCAGCGGAATAAAACCCTTCCCGCCAGACACAAAATCCAGCACCGCCTGCGCCTGCACATCCTCGATCCGATCGATGTTCGCATACAATACCAGACCATCAAACTGACCCAGCACCTCAGGCGTCAGATCCTCCATCCGATCCGTATACTTCATGCGGATCCCACGCAACTCCAGCACAGGTGCCAGCTCGTGAAAACGCTCGGCCGGACGATGATGCCCATTGTCCCCCATAAACAACAACTGCAGATCAGCGGCACCAGCCGACCCCGCCAGCAACAAACAGCACACCAGCGCCCGCAGCACTTGAAAACCTTTGGAATTCACGTCTGAGTCCATCAAGAAACAGGGTGGGAAATAAATTCAAACTGACACCGCAACAGCCGGGATATCTGGCACGCAGCCACTGCGGATTGGCTCACATAGAATACACGGTCACGGGCAAAAATCCCATGTCCGCAGCCTGCACCGTGCGAAACTGTGCTGGTTTTCAGGGACAATCGGGAAAAACGGTCCATCCGGGCACGCAGCACAGAAGCCGGTCGCCGAGGACACTTCTGACACCAAAGACCAGCCCGTAACCCGACCACCTGCCCGGCCACCACCCGCGGCATGACACCGAGGAACAACGCCTGCCCCCGCCGCCGAAATCCCCCCTACTGAGCACTCTTCAGGTCCGGACGCAATCGCTGAGCATCCCGCAAATACACATGCTCAATGTCCCGCGGCGACAGCTCCGTGTTCACATGCAGCAGAATTCGCAGACAACGAGCCATCGAACCGGGAACAGGAATCTCCTGAGCACACAGCAACGGGACAAAATTCATTCCCAGTGCCCGCGCAGCCTCCGCCGGAAACGCCGCTGTCAGATCCTGCGTCGTCGTAAACACCGCCGAAATCACGTCGTCAAAATTCGTGATCCCGTTCCGCTGCAGAATCTCCTCCATCAGCTCCTTCGCTGCTCCCCGGATCTGATCCGGAGTATCCTCGGATACCGTAATCGCACCTCGAATCCCACGCACACCCATCTGCTGCTCCACCTGCTGTAAACTGAACCACGGCCCCCGAATTCTGATGAATCCGCACTCCACCGCAAGTGCGAATCCCGCTCTCCCGGACAACTCCCCCAAAAACCCCGATTTCCTGCAAATCGCACCACTCTCCCGCAGCCCCGCTTGCCAGCCACTTCTCAGACAGGGAAAATCACGCTCACCACCCGGTCTCCGGAATTCAGCAGATCACAACATGAACCAGCCAGAACTGCCTCACCAACACCCCCAACTGCAGCAAACCGGCTCCAGCACCCCGCTCCAGCCTCGCAGCGATGGCACCGCACTCATCGCCCCCGACGGCACAGCCATCGCCCCCATCGTCAACGGGATCCCTCGCTTCGTCTCCGATCTGCACCTCGAATCCTTCGGCTTTCAATGGACCCGCTTTGACGTCGCACACCAGTCCGAAGACCACGCCACCTTCCACGCCAAAACCGGCGTCTCCCCGGAATCACTCCGCGGCCTCAACGTCCTCGACGCCGGCTGCGGCGGCGGACGCTACTCGCTCCTCTGCGGTACCGCCGGTGCACTCGTCACCGCAGCAGACCACTCCCGCGCCGTCGATAAGGCCGCCTCACTCTGCCAGCACCTCCCCAACGTCCGCTTCCTCCAGGCCGACCTCAAACAACTGCCACTGCCACCCGCCTCCTTCGATTTCGTATTCTCCATCGGTGTTATGCATCATGACAGCAATACACAGATCGTCTTCAACTCCGTCGCAAAACTCGTACGACCCGGCGGACGACTTTCCGTCTGGCTCTACCGCCGCAATCAATGGTGGCAGGAACTCATCAACTCCTCGCTCCGCTCCGTCACCACCCGACTGCCCCGATACATCCTCCTGCCTCTCTGCCACCTCGGCGCTGTCCTCGGCGGCATTCCGCTGATCAATCGCACCCTCAACAAAATCATCTGCTTCAGCGCACACCCCTGCTACCAGAATCGCGTCTGCGACACCTGGGACTGGTGGGCACCACGCTATCAGCACCACCACACCACCAAAGAACTCACAGACTGGTTCCACACCGCCGGCTTCACCGACATTCAGGAACTGCCCCCCGAAAAAAACAGCCCCTGGTACCGACAACTCTGGCACTGGAACCTCCTGCCCGGCAGCGGAGTCAATGTGACCGGTGTCCGCTCAGTCCAAAACCTGCCCGCACCCTGATACACTGTTTTCTTCCGGTCTGACAAACTGTCCCCCGCGAGCCCACATATGCTGACGCAACATCGCCTGCTGCTCTCTCTGCTGCTGTTCACCACAGCCCTCACCAGCCCCGCCAGCTCCCACGCACAAACCCGCTCCGCCGGTCTCCTCAACTTCAACGCCGATGGCTCGCTCTTCGCCTGCTCCAACCGCGACAGCGGCACCGTCTCCATCGTCAGCTGGCCCGCCCTGAAACTGCTGCACGAAATCCCCGTCGGACTGCACCCCGAAGGTGTCGCATGGATCGGCAACTCCAATAGCCTCGCCTGCTGCGTCTACGGCACCGACGAAATCGTCATTCTCGATGCCAGTGCCGGCAGCATCACCCGCAAAGTACCCGTCTTCGACGAACCCTACGGAATCGTCAGCTCAGCCGACGGAACTCAGTTGTTCGCCACACTCGAATACCCCGGACAGATTCTTGCCATCAATCCCGCCGATGGAACCATCCGCAGTACGTGGCAGGTCGGCTCAATGCTCCGCGGACTCGCACTCTCACCCGATCAGACCTTCCTCCTCACCACCGAATACCTCACCTCCAGAGTTCTCCGAATCAGCACCGCCGACGGCAGCATCCGGCAAACGTGGGAACCCGCCTCCACCGACAACCTCAGCCGACAAATCGTCATCGCTCCCGCCGCAGACCGCGCCTGGTTCACTCATATTCGCTCCCGAGTCACAGCAGCACACGGCAACGGGTCCATCTTCCCCTACGTCTCCGTCGCCAGACTCAACGGACCAGATGCCGGCACTCGACTGCGCATCCCCCTCGACACCATCCGCGGCACTCGAGTCACTGCCAACCCCTGGGACTGCGACATCACTCCTGACGGACGCACTCTCTGCGTCGCCTTCGCAGGCACCAACGACATGTACCTCCTCAACGTCACCGACAACCACAGCGAACTCGACTTCAAAGCCGCACTGCAGCTGGGCAGCAATCCCCGCGCTGTCCGCTGCTCGCCCGATGGATCCGCTGTCCTCACTTACAATGCTCTCGACTTCAGCGTTATCGCCTTCAGCCTCGCAGATGGACGCGAACTCGGACGACTCGCCGTCACAGAATCACCACTCTCCGAACAACTCCTCCTCGGAAAAAAACTGTTCTATACCGCCCTCTCACCCATGACCTCCCGCGGCTGGATCTCCTGCTCCAGCTGCCACCCCGACGGCGATGCCGACGGACGCACATGGCAGCAGCCCGAAGGACTGAGAAATACCCAGCCCATGAACGGACTCGCATGGACCCACCCACTCCACTGGTCCTCCGATCGCGACGAAGTCCAGGACTTCGAACACACCATCCGCGGTAAACTCATGCAGGGCAGGGGACTGCTCCAGGGAACACTGCCCGATGCCATG
>CAITYU010000573.1 GCA_903896675.1 uncultured Planctomycetaceae bacterium | reverse complement strand
TTCGATTTCCAGCTTCAACCATGCCCGGGCAAAACGCCAGCAGCGACAGGCTGAGGCACGTGACATCTGCAGCAGCTCAGAGACCTCAGGGAGTGACAACCCGCTGAAATAGTGCAGTTTGACAAGTTCTGCCGCCAGCGGATCCCGGGCCTCAAATCGCTCAAGGGCTTCGTGGACCAGCAGCACTTCCGCTGTCGGATCGGATGCTGTGGCATGCCGCAGCGCCGCATGCTCAGGCGGATCGTCGGTCAGAGACTCCCGGACAAGGCCTCCTCCATGGCGTTCGGCTGCCTTGCGACGGGCAATATCGATCAGTACCCGGCGCATCGTCCCCGCAAAGGCAGCAAAAAATGCTCGCCGATCCCGAAATGCGCCGCCGTGACGCGTGGCCAGTACCCGTACCCAGGCCTCATGGACCAGAGCCGTTGGCTGCAGAGTCTGACCGGACTGCTCACCACGCATCCGCTGTGCAGCGATGCGGCGCAACTCATCATAAGCCACCTGCAACAGCAGATCTTCAGCATTTGAATCGCCGGATTCGACCTTGTGCAGGAGAACAGTCAACGCAGGCATGGGCCAGCCTTCAGTGTTTGCAGGAAGTGAGCGTTCGATATTCAGAGAACTGGTCAGAATCCCTCCACGCCCCTCAGCATTTCCGTTGAAATCCGGAATTTTTTGAAAATCACACGTCATCGTGAGGAATTTCTGAGACGCGGACAGGGTGTTGCTCGCCTTTTTCAACACGAGGCATTGGCCTGTGAGGCGTACCAGCAGCAGAAGATCAGGGAGCATTGCATTGCAGCCGACATACAATCAGTCAGGACCGCCAACCGGAATCAGCACGCGTCTCTGTGCTCCCCGGACCTACTCATTAAGACACTGGACTGAAGAGCCGAATTTCAACATTTCTCCGGATGGCCACGCGCTCACGATGCTGTTGGAAGCACTCGATGCCGTTCTGTCAGCGGCGGGCCCGGCCAGCGCCGCGACTGTGGCCGCAATCGAGATCCCAATCACGCTGCCCGATCCGCTCTCTGAAGCCTGCCTCGGACACAGCGTGATTCTGCACGGCTTTATTGACAAGCCCGCAGGAGTGCATGCTGCGGTTCACGTTGACCTTGGGGGAGCCACGCAGACCTTTGAATTCTCAGCCGAGTCTGCTGTCGTCCGCGACCTGCAGTTCAATATGTACCGCTTCAGCACCCCATCACCCTCAGACCGTCTGCCCATCACGGTGTTGCTGACGCTTAATCGAAATGACTCACTGCACGCAGACGGATTGCTGAAACTGGACACTGTGGACGTGGAAATCAACAAACTTGAGAAGATTCCGGACGGATCGGCAGCGTAGATCATGTCCATTGCTGCCGGCGGCCTTCCCGTTCATTTGTTCCACAGGGGGTGTGTGATGTCGGCCCATAAGCGAATTGTCGAGACGCTGTTCAGGTCACTGCAGACGCTTGATCACAATGCCATGGCAGCATGTTATGATGAAACAGCAGCGTTTTCGGATATCGCGTTTCGGTTGCAGGGCCGGCAGCAGATTCACACGATGTGGCACATGATCTGTCTGAAGGGTATCGACGTGCAGGTGCAGAGCATCGAAGATGTCGGAGACATCGTGCACGCTCGAATCGTCGACACGTACACCTTCTCTGACACGGGTCGGAAAGTCATCAATCCAATCGAATCCTCATTCGAGTTCCGGAACGGTCTGATCGCCGTGCAGCGGGACAGTTGCGACCCACTGCACTGGGCCCGTCAGGCTTTTGGTGGATTGAAGGGCGAGTTGGTGGGTCGCGTGGGATTGCTCAGACGCGTGGCTGCATCGCGGAAGCTGCAGCAATTCGCGGCTGCCAGTTCCGGTTAACAAGGAGCAAATTGTCGCGAAGGTTCAGTCATTGGGGATGTTGGGGGAAGGCACCCTCGGTGAAGCAGGTATGGCGAGACTGTTCGTGAGCAACAAATCCCGGGCGACAAAACTGTCGCCGATCGGACGAACGTTGGATGAATTCCTGTCGCGAAAGTGCGATACTGCGGCGCTGCACGTCAGCTTTTGTCAACGCGTTGTGGCTATGCCCGGTCGTTGGCCTTTACGCCATTCATTCGCACAGAAACATCTGCTCATGAATCCAGACGGAACTCCGACCAACCCACTGCCTGCGCGGGATGCCCACAAACAGGGCCTGCACCGGACAATGACCCTGGGTGGCCAGTATGCGACTCGCAATTACACGATCAGGCACCTGCAGGATCTGAAGGGCAAAACGGTTCTGACAGAAACCATGCCGTTTACGACCAGCGAGGCGGCAGCGGCTGAAGAGGCTGGTATTGATACGCTGAAGGTCCGATTTGACCCGCGGAACCCTGCCAGTGCCATCGCCATCCGCAGGGCTGCTCCCAACACCTTCATGACGTTCTGCATTGGTCTGACGAAGGTTGCGACCGAGGACGAGGCTGTCCGCGCGGGTTTTGACGCGATGGAAGCCGGTGCGGATGGCGTGATGTGCCAGTGGGGACCGGATTTCATTCGGGCCGTTTCCCGTGTGGGCATTCCGGTGCAGGCCCATGCGGGTCTCGTACCACGACTTTCCACATGGACCGGCGGTTTGAAAGCTGTCGGAAAAACCGTGGATGAGGCTCTGTGGATCTTCCGCCAGATTCAGGCGTTCGAAGAAGCGGGTGCGTGGGCGGTTGAAGTCGAAGTTGTTCCGGCCGAACTCCTGAAACAGCTCTCCTGCCGGACACGCCTTGTCACCTCCTCCATTGGTGCGGGCAGCGGGGGCGACATTCAGTTTCTGTTTGCCGAGGACATTCTTGGCAACCATGCACCTCCCTTCCCACGCCATACGAAACAGTATCGCAACCTGTATCGGATGGAGCAGGAGCTGCAGGCTGAGCGAGTGGCGGGCTTTCGCGACTTCATTCGGGATGTGCAAAGTGGTGGCTTTCCGGGCCCTGAGCACATTGTGAAGTCTCCCGACGGATTGATCGCCGGTTTTCTTGAGGCCATCGAAGGCCTTTGACCCGTGAAAGACGGTTCCTGCCGAGTGTTGGGATGCCTGCAGGACGTCTGCCGGGATCGATACGGGACGGGCCCGCGGCAGTGCTGCCTTGCGGTTGGCAGCACCCTTTTCTCGTCAAAGCCCGAAAATTCTCGGCTTTGCCGACGGATCCGTGTCCTGTCACCCAGCACTGAATTTCAGTTTCAAATTGCAGTCGTTTTTTCTACACTCTCGGGCCTCACACCGCCGCCGCGTTCCGGTTCCGGTAGACGGCGTGGCGTTTTGACCTGTTCAAACAACGTACGTGCCGCCGGCGGGGCTGTCGCTGCGCGACGTTTCCGGCAACTCTTTGAGGTGGATCCCACATGGCTTCGACTGCATTTCTGGCGGACCGTCTGCACGAATATCCCACGCAGGCCGTCATCGATGGATCCGGCAGCAATTCGTCGGCAGTACTGGATGACTGCCTGAACAGGCACGGTGGAGTACTGCAGTTGCTGCATCGTTATGCAGGTCGAACCTTTTGTACTCCGGGAAGACGCCTGCGTCTGGCGGCTGAGTCCTACTATCCGGACTACATGAACGGTACCGGGCTGGACGAAATCTGGATGTGCTGTACGGTTCCGATTGTCACCGGCGTGATTGATACACGCACGGGAAAAGCTCCCTTCCGGGAAGGCGAATCGCACGCACTGACGCCGGACGGGCAGGTGATTTCGCTGCAGGACCTGATCGTCGCCGATCCGCAGGCCGTGATGGGACCGAAAGTGACGGCTTTTGCCAATTCGTTGTTTGGTCGGCCGACCTGGCCCATCGTGTCCAAGAAGTTCGATAATCTCAACCCCATACCGGACCATCTGCACTGGTCCAAGTGGGAAGTATACGACATCAATTCCTTCGACAATCCCGGCGTCAGTGCTTCGCACTATCACACCACAGCCATGGGCTTGTATTCGTTTGTGACGAAGAAGCAGTTCCTGGCCTGCATGCAGCGATTCGGGAAGACCGAATACAATGGGATCCGTCATCTGGCGCCCCATGTGATGATGCAACTGGACAACGGCTTTGTCATGCCGAACGGTGTACTGCATTCGCCAACAAATCTGTGCACGCACGAGCTGCATGTGACGATGGACGAGCACTTCCTGGCAGAGGACCTGACGCTGGACGGTCGAATTGGAGCTGCGGACGCATTTTACGCCTGTCGCGAAGTGGACTATCCGAAGAGCCGTCACGAAGACTGGGAATATCTCGTCGAGAAGTTCGATTTTGCTGCGAATCAGGATCCGGAATTTGTGCTGAAGAATTCGCGGCCGGCCATTTCCGCGGAAGCATTCTCGGGCGACGGTGTGGAAGCAAAATGGATCATCTACGGAGACTTCCTGGGTGACCAGAAATGTTCCATTCTGCGACTGACCGTGCAGCCGGGGGGACGCATGAAGTTCTGTCCGGAAAGCCCGGCTCTGTTCCACACGAACGGTGGACGTGGACGCGTGGGTCAGCTGAATGTGCAGTATCACCAGAATATGAAACTTGGTGAGATCTACCCGGAGATTGGCTTTATTACTCAGGCTGCACTCGCGAACGGTGGCGTGGAGATTGAGAACACGGGAACTGAGTCGCTGGTGCTGACGTTTGACTTCCCGCAGCATGCCCATTCCCGAACGCCGGGCAAAGTTGCCGGCAAAACCTGAGGTAACGTTTGCGGGCCCACGCAGACCGTTCTGCATGGGCTCAGGGGTTACCAAACGGGGAACATCCCGCGGCTGTGGCGATGCTGGTTCAGGTGTTACCAGCACGTTGGGCCACGGGACAACGGCTTGTACCGGGCTGTTGGGGTGCAGGGCGAGCTGGATAAAACCTCAGTTATTGACAATCAGTCTTTTCAAAATGGCTTTCCCATCAGGATCGACTGAGACTTCTGCCGAGAGTTCTGAGCGTAAAACGGCATCTTCGTACATCAGTCCTTTGCCCTCCTGGACAAAGAACTGATCGATTCCGAATTCATGCCGGCCGTCGGCGTCGACCCAGCCTTTCAGGAACAGCCCGGATTCTGGTTTGGTCCATGTGGCCCCGCCACTGCGATAGTGCTGCCCGTCTGCGGCCGGCACAAGTGGGATAAAAATTTCGCGACCTGTCAGCGAGCGATAGTCCGAGGACGTTTCCCGCGGCAGTTCGCGAGAAAACTCATACGACAGGATGACGTAGTCGCCCCTGAACAGGTCACGAGGATCCACGGGGATCACCTTCAAAAGCACACTTTGACCGCGCGCGATATCGCTGTAGTGGCCTGCCACGATTGACATCAGCACCAGCAACTGGAATACCACCGCAGTCGCCAGCACTGGACTTCGGTAATGCGAAATCCGCTGCCAGAGCAACTCCATCAACGCAGCCCACTTGTGTTTACTGCTCATGCTTTCACCTCATTCCTGTAGTTTTTCCAGTACCAGGCACTGGCGAAAAGAATGCCGCCTGCGGTGAAAAACAGTGCGGAGGCCCCCAGCATACCGCCAGCTTCACCAAAGAGGTCCACGTAGCGAATGATGGTCCAGAGCAGTACGTAGAGGACTCCGGCGGCAAACGGTCGCCCTCGCTCTTCTCGTATTCCCAGCAGCAGCAGCCAGATGCCAAAAAACAGCATCACGGCATTGCTCAGCAGGGTCGGCAGCAGGGCTTCAGCAGCGAGTCTTTCCCAGCAGGCCATCAGAGCCATCAGAGCCATCAGCAGATTGATCGCCATTGGAAATCGTTGCCTGCGTAAGTAGTCCGGGAATGCATATGCAGACCAGCGGAACGCCGCTGCAAACGCGCAGCATGTCAGCACCAGAATGCTTACGGCCTGCCAGAGCATACCCTGGGTGACTTCGACGGATTCGCCCAGCAGGTCAGCGTGTGAGTCGTAGAAGCTGAGCGGCAGCAGACAACTGCCAGTCATGATCACTCCGCAGGTCCGCCACGGCAGCGACATAGCATTTCGCGGTTGGTGCGACTGAGCAATGAGCAGCAGCAGTCCTCCGAGGGAACATATAAAAAACAGTGAGTTGAAGTAGGGGATGTTCAGCAGGTCTGCCCAGGCCACAGGCTGCATTGACAGCCAGAATGTCAGCAGCGGAACGTAGATCCAGAGCAACCGTGATTTGGAAGTGCGGACAGCAAGGAGAAAACCGGGTGCTACGAGCAGTGGCATCGCGAGGGCCGTTGCAGAGACAAAACGGAAACTCCACCGACCGCCGGCAACCGCCTCGAATCCTCCCAGTATCTCCATGCCGCTCCAGATGGCCAGCAGACCAGCCAGCAAGGCATGCAGCAGTACGGATTCCAGCATCACCGCAAGTGGCAGGGTGCCGATGGCCCACCACCAGAACGCATCGGGAGCATGACCGCTGATCTGAAACATCTGGGAGATCAGCATGATGCCGCAGCCGTAGAAGGCAGCGCCGAGGAAGAACAGAGCATTGGAGGCCGGCAGCTGCCCGCGACGCCGTGAACTGAAGGCGGCGAGGTATGTGGCAATAATGAGACCGAAGATCATGATCAGCTTTGTGGCGTCGGAGAGTGCGTTCCAATTGAAGGAAATCAGCAGCAGAACGCCCGCGACGACCAGTGCCACCGCGGTGCTCATCAAAGCACTGATAATTCGGGAAGTGATCTCTGCGGAGACGCTTTCGGCGGACTGGTAGTTGTCCAGAATCGCAGGTGCCTGTCCAGGTTGCAGCAAGCCGGCAGCTTCCCACTCATGAAGCTCATTCACCAGCCAGGAACGCTGATACGGGAGCAGGCTTTTTCCGGGCATGCGCATCTTCCCTTCTGAAAGTACAGGAAACAGCCGAGGGGGCAGGGATCTGACAGTTGCTGCAATACGATCTGTTGTGAGCACATCGTGATCAGCCGACCGACTACTGCGTGGCATCGCGTGCAAGTGTACGACGTCGCGAGTGCAAAACAATTTGTATTTGACAATTCCGAGTCGGGAATGGAGTTTTGATGAGCAGTCACAGTATCTGACATGCTGATGCCTCGGCTGGATTCCGCCAGTGGTGACGGACAGGAAAGGCAACCAGATCGGCCGGCACTGCAGGCAGTCGCGATACGTCTTAGCGCTGCAGTGTGTCGCCCGGATGACTTTTGAAAAACCCGGCATGCCATTCTGATTTTCGTGTCGTGATTGTGTCGCTGGCTGGCCTCTCAGTCTCAGGGATGGCATGACATACGTTTTTCAGGGACAGGCTTATGCGGACACGCAGCAGTCGTCGCTCGCGCAGACATATCGTTTCGGCTCAGATCATCGAACATCTTGAAGACCGTCGGCTGCTGGCCACCGTCAACTTCTCGATTGACCCACAGCAGGACAATCATCCGATCTCGAAGTTTGTCTACGGCGTCAACCAGAGTCTGGATGGCAATTATGCCAACGCCACATTCACGCGTCTGGGTGGAAATCGGTGGACGGCATGGAACTGGGAAAACAACGCCTCAAACGCGGGCAGCGACTGGTACTTCCAGAACGACGGGTATCTGGGAGGCGGGGAAACACCGGGCGGGGCCGTGATCCCCATTCTGCAGAATGCGGCATCGCGCAATGCCGGAGCACTTCTGACGATCCCCATCAACGGCTACGTGGCCGCTGATAAAAATGGTGGTGGCGATGTGCGTAACAGTGGCAGCAATTACCTGCAGACTCGTTTTCGGCAGGAGGTGGCGGCCAAGGGTGGCCCGTTCTCCCTGACGCCCGATACCACTGATGCTTTCGTGTATCAGGATGAGTTTGTGAACTGGGTGAACACCAGTTTTCCGGCGGGACAAACGGATCCGAACCGCCCCATTTTCTTTTCTCTGGACAATGAACCGGACCTGTGGTCTTCAACACACGCCGAAGTGCACCCGGCTGCCACGACATATGCGGAACTGATTTCGAAAACCATTTCGTTCGCGGATGCCATCAAGGATGTGGCTCCCAACACCCAGATCTTCGGGCCGGTCAATTACGGCTGGAACGGCTATGTCAACCTGCAGAATGCACCGGATTCTGCCGGTCGTGACTTTCAGGCGTATTACCTGCAGCAACTGGCACAGGCTGAGGCGGTATACGGGCATCGCCTTGTCGATGTGCTGGATATGCACTGGTATCCCGAAGCTACGGGAGGTGGCATTCGTATTACCGGTTCGGACACTTCCGACGCCGTGGTCGCTGCGCGCCTGCAGGCGCCGCGGTCACTGTGGGATCCGACCTACACTGAAACCAGCTGGATCACTCAGTGGTCCACCCTGGGCCCGATCCGGCTGCTGCCGCGCATGCGGGAAAAAATCAGCCAGAATTATGCGGGGACGAAGCTGGCCATCACGGAATACAATTACGGTGGCGGCAGTCACATCTCCGGTGGAATTGCACAGGCCGATGTGCTGGGTGTGTTCGGGCGTGAGGGAGTATTCGCAGCCAATTCCTGGGCGCTCGCTTCCAATGAAACCTTCATTCAGGGAGGTTTCCGGATGTTTCGCAACTTTGACGGCGGGAATGGTTCCTTCGGAGACGTATCGATCAGGGCCACCACCGACGACATTGCCGGCTCATCAGTCTATGCCAGCCTGAATTCCGGCAACGCGAACGAGATGATTGTGGTAGCGATCAACAAGACCGGTGCGCCACTGGCTTCTGTGATGAATCTGGCGGGTGTGCTGCCAGGAGCTACAGTCTCGGCATTTCAACTGACGGGTGCCAGTGCGATACCACAGGTTGTGGGCAGCACGACGGTCACGACTCCGCAGAGCTTTTCATACACACTTCCCGCATACAGCGTGACAACACTTCGAATTGTGGGTTTGACAGGCATAAACGGCGCACCAACGGTTGCGACGCCGGCCACTGCATCCCAGAACCCGGTGACAGGGACCACGGTCAGCCTGAGTGTACTGGGAGCAGATGACGGCGGAGAATCGCTGCTGAAGTATACGTGGTCCGCCGTGGGATCTCCTCCGGCCCCTGTGACGTTTTCCGCCAACGGGACCAATGCTGCGAAAAATGTGACAGCCACATTCGCAGCCGGCGGAACCTATACGCTGCGAGCGACAATCTCTGACGGATCATTGACCACCACCAGCGATGTGACCGTTACCGTCAGCCAGACGCTGACATCGATTGCCGTCAGTCCCGCGACCACGACCATCAATATCGGCACCACAAAGCAATTTGCGGCGGTGGCGAGGGACCAGTTCGGTAACGCCATGGCTACCCAGCCGTCGTTTACGTGGTCAGTGAGCAGCGGCGGAGGTTCGATTACTTCGACCGGGTTATTTACGGCGCCGACCTCCGCCGGTACCTCAGTGGTGGGTGCTGCCGTTGGTACGCGATCAGGTTCGGCCACGGTGACGATCGTCGTGCCCGTGCCGGCTGCTCCGACCACACTGAAACTCACCGCCATTTCAAGGTCGCAGATCAATCTGTCGTGGCTGGACAAGTCCGGCAACGAATCCGGTTTTCTGATTGAGCGGTCGCTGGATGGGATCAATTTCACCCAGATTGCCATGGTGGGCCCCAACGTGCAGACGTGGGCTGCCACCGGATTGCTGGCAAACACGCGGTACTATTTCCGGGTTCGAGCGTGGAACAGTGGCGGCAACTCGGCGTATTCGAACACAGCCAGCGTGAAGACCAAACCCTGATGGGCTGAAACCGAAATGCGAACTGAATTGCGGCAGTGCACGGATGTGACACCCAAAAATCATATAAAACCGCATTTTTTCAACTGGGGTTTTTCGCCACCAGCGGGTTTTGTAGACTCCCACCGGGACTTCGTTCACCGGTTCAGGGAGCATCCTGCAAATGACATCCCGCTACTTTCTGACATCACTGGCTGAAGCCCTGCTGCGGGAACGGTTTGCCAATCCTGCAACTGTTCAGCGGGTACAGCAGCGCCGGCTGAAAAAGCTGCTGCAGCATGCGGGCCAGCACAGTGTGTTCAATGCACGGCGAATTCGCCCAGGAGCCTCGCCACTTGAACAGTTGCAGCAGATCAGACCCGTTGATGTGCGGGAAATGATGGACAATTTCCCTGACACGGTCTGCGGTGCCCAGATTACTCTGGCGGAAGCCCGAGCTGCCGCGCAGTCGGAGCCGGGGAAAGTGGCGCGAGTTCGTGACCGCTGGATGGTTTCACAGACCAGTGGCACCACCGGTGAACCGGGATATTTTCTGAATGATCACCGTTCGGTGGACATTCAGCGCGGCGTCGTGTTTGCTCGCACCTTTCGCGATCGGCTGGCGTGGCGACATGTTCGTCGTTTCATTCGCCGTCGCTACCGCATGGCCTTCGTGGTAACTCGACTGTCAGGCTGCATTTCGACTCAAACCTGCCTGCTGGGCAAGCAGCAGAGCGGACGGATGGCTGAGATTCGACTGTTTCCGTCTGAAGATCCGATTGCCGAGATTGTGCGGGGACTGAACGAGTATCAGCCGGATTATGTGCACGGCTACGCCAGCATGCTGGAACTGCTGGCTTATCAGGCAGATGACGGGGCCCTGAAAATTCGGCCGGAATTCATTTCTTCGGGCAGCGAAGGATTCTCGAAGGCCGGTCGAGCCGCAGTCGAGCGAGTGTTTGCCCCTGCCGTGGTCACCTCACAGTATGGCTCAACCGAATGCAGCGTACTGGGCAATGAATGCCGGGCCGGGCAGATGCACGTGAACAGTGACTATGTCATTCTGGAAGGCGTGGACGAAAATGATCAGTTGGTGCCACCGGGAGTCAAGTCCCATCAGACTCTGCTGACGAATCTGGTAAACCTGTTTCAACCGGTCATTCGCTTCCGCCTGACCGACTCCATTTCGTGGCAGACGACGCCCTGCAGCTGCGGTTCACCACTGCCGACGATTCAGCTGGAGGGTCGCAGTGATGAAATGCTGTGGCTGGAACGCGGTCCGACCGACTACGTGTCGTGCTCGCCCCCCTCCCTGCAGGCTCAGATGTATCCCGTGCCGGGAATTCGCCAGTGGCAGTTGATTCAGACTGAGCGCAACCATCTGCGGATTCGGTTTGTGAAGTCACCTGGTACCGACGGCGGTGCAATTGCGGCTGACATCCGTGAGAGTTTCCGTAAGTTCCTTGATCAGGAACAGCTGGCTGCACTGGTGCAGGTGACACCGGAGGAAGTGGACGTGATCCCGCGAACGCCCCGTGGCCAGAAGCTGAAGCAGATCATTTCCGAAGTGGGGGCCCCACCGAGGAAATTGCGGAGTGGTCAGTAGTCGGCACCGAAGCTGTCAAGAAACAGTCGCACAGTGTGGGGATGACGTGACAACTGGCACCTGACGTCAGTGTTGTTTCAAGCTGGTTTGAGCAATTTGTTCCCAGCGTGGCCGAACCTGACATTCAACTTTCCCGGATTCTGCTGATTGTCGCTGATTTCTGCGTCATGTTCCGCAGACTGCGGCTAAGAGGAATCTATGGAAACCGCCCTGTAATCCGCTGATTGCCGGGTGGTTGAAGTGGGGTGCAAGGTGCAGAGGCTGCGTCAGCAATTCCGCAGTTCCACAACGGATCGCCGAACAGGAAACTCAAATGGTGCCGGTCACATCGGGATTTCTGTCGATTGTCCTGCTGCTGTCTGGTTTTCTCAGCATCTCTGCCATAGCTGATGAACCTGCGGCAGTCAGGCAACCCCCCAAGGGCGAGAATGAAACGCAACCGCGTAATCGCGGGGGCCAGCGAAATGCTCGGGGGCAGGGGGGTAGTGGCCTTGGGAATTACACTGTTCCGCCGCCGGCCAATAATGTTCCCCAGCATCTGTACAACATTGTGCTGGGTCGACCGACGGACACGGGAATCACGATTCGCGTGCTGTTCCATCAGCCGGCAACAGCGCACGTCGAGTACGGATCTGTTTCCGGCAGCCTGACAGAAAAGACGGCCTCCAGGCAGTTTGCAGCGAAGGAGGCCTTTGATTTCGTGATCGGCTCGCTGAACCGCAACAGTCGGTACGTGTACCGCCTTGTGTACGCATTGAGCGACGGCGACCAGCAGACCAGCGACGAATATGGATTCCAGACGCAGCGCGATGTTGGCAGCAGTTTTGTATTTACGGTGACATCAGATTCACATCTGGATGAAAACACCAGTGGCGAGGTGTATCTGCGTACGCTTGGCAATGCCCTCGGTGATGCGCCTGACTTTCACTTTGAAATGGGCGACACGTTTATGACCGGGAAATACGTGAAACCGGAACTTTCTGAACCTCAATACCTGGCTCAGCGGTACTACCTTGGCAGTCTGTGTCACTCAGCCCCACTGTTCTTTGCACTGGGCAACCATGATGGTGAACAGGGCAGTCGGGGCTCCATGGTCTGGGCAACTCAGACTCGCAAGCGGCTGTTCCCCAATCCAGAACCGGATGGGTTCTATACGGGGAATGATCAGAGCGAACCGGGCATCGGATTACCGCAGGATTATTACCAGTGGAAGTGGGGCGACGCGCAGTTTCTGGTTCTGGATCCCTTTCGTTACACGACACAGCGCAGTCGGGATGGCAGCAACTGGTCATGGACACTGGGTGAAAGACAGTATCAATGGCTGAAAACCAGCCTTGAATCGGTGGAAGCGAGGTATCGCTTCGTGTTTCTGCACCACCTGGTTGGCGGTTCCCCGGGCAACAGTCGCGGTGGGGTGGAGGTTGCGAAGCTATGGGAATGGGGTGGTAACGGATTGGACGGAACCAGTGAATTTGATCGTCGTCGGCCGGGTTGGGAAATGCCTGTTCATGACCTGCTTGTGAAACATGGCGTCTCGATTGTGTTTCACGGCCACGATCACCTGTTTGTCAAACAGGATCTGGATGGGATTGTTTATCAGGAGGTACCGCAGCCTGGTCACCCGCGCTCCGGGAATACTCAAACGGCAAAAGAGTACGGCTACCTGAGCGGTGAAACTCAGAGCAGTTCCGGGTACATCCGCGTGCAGGTTGGCCCGGCGGAGGCACGAGCGGACTACGTCAGGACGTGGCTGCCCAGTTCAGAAAATCAAACTCGACGCAACGGCGACGTCAGTTTTTCTTATGTGGTGCAGGCACGCACAAAGTGACTCGGGGCCGACATGTCCGCCCGAAACGACAGTGCCAGTCTCAGATGCTGGTATTCTTCCGGACAAACGGGCAGTCATCGAGCGGTTTTGAAGCGAACCCGGGGAGCGACGTTCGCAGGGTGCTGCAGATTGAGCTTTGCAGGACGCCCCCGGAACAGCGAACTGTATTTGCGGGCCATGCTCAGTCAGGCCGTGGGCGAGCCGTCAGTGGCAGCCGAGGGGTGTCCGTGCGGTGGAGCGGGCGCTGTTGTTTCCACCACGAATGACACGAATTAGAATCGCGAGTGAGTTTGTTGCGAGTGGTGGCAGGGGCATTTTTGCCACGGACGGATACGGGATTTCACGGAAGCGGGGGTGGGGGGCTCAGGCTTGGTGCGCTTTCAATTGCTGCTGCAGTTGTGTCAGCATTTGAGATAACTGGTCGATATCGCAGGTGGCGAACTGTTCTTCAGTGCAGGTTGGCAGTCCCAGCAACTGCTGTAACAGCAGGATTTGTCCCTGCAGCAGACCCCGGCGAATTCCGCGTGTTTCGCCGATCTCAATTCCTCGTGCCACACCACGTGCTTCACCCCGTGCTTCACCGATCTCGATGCCCTGTTGCTGGGCGTAATTGATGCGAGCTTCCTCGTCGCGCTGGGCTTTGAGTCGAGCGTTGTATTCCTGGAGTTGTTCTGGTGTTTGGGCAATCATATCGAGCACTTTGGCAGCTTCGGTAAATTCCGGCTCAGGCAGCAACAGGCTGACCTGTTCTGTGGTGAGTTCCTGCACATGGCGGAGAAACCAGCACCAGCGTTCAACCGGTGACGCATTATACAGCGTTTCCGC
>CAITYU010000572.1 GCA_903896675.1 uncultured Planctomycetaceae bacterium | reverse complement strand
GACTTTGTCGAGAAAAATTGCTGTCTTTCGGCAGATTCTGCAGGAAGTTCCTGCAGGCGCAGTTCAAGACCTCATCACTTCATTCAGTCGGAATAACCGGCAGAACGGGTTGAGGAAAAGCCGGAGGCCAACCGGGAATCGAACAAAACCACAGAGCAGACGAAACCGCAGAGGTTCCCCAACAATCCACACCTGCCAAATCTGCCTGAGAACCAGCGTGACACCGGAAGACCGGAAATCCGCCCGCAGATTCGACAGGATCGTTCCCGGCAGCGCCGCAGCACCGCACACCACCTCCCCACCCAACCCACCCACCAAAAAAAGAGGCTGCAGCGAATCTCTCACTGCAGCCCCCCGCACGACCCACGTTTCCTCAGAAATACTCAGGACACATATTCCCGGCTCTTTTCCAGACCCGGCAGCGGAATCGGGTACCGACCCGTTTCGTCCGCCTTCAGCGGAGACTCAGACTCCAGTGTCAGCTTCTCGATGTCCGGAGCAAACTCGTGCTCACAGTTCATCATCTGCTCCAGAGTAATCTCCTGACCTGTGTGAGCCGCCATGCGACCCATCGATGTCACCAGGCTGGCCATCGCGCCGCGCTCCACCTCGTTGTACTTCTCGTTGTTCCGAATGGCCGCAATCAAATGCTTCCACTCGTCCACATACGGATTGTTCTTCTCCTGGCCAAATGACCAGATCACGTTCTCGTCGGTCATCGCATGGCCCTTGTAGATGCGAGCCCGCGATGGCCAGTGACCACCATTCGAAATCACAGCCAGACCCTTCGTACCGTGAGCATAGCTGGAAAAGTCCTGATAACAGCCCGGCATCGTCCGGCCGTTCATGAACAGCTTCGTGCCGTCCTCAAAGGTGTACTCCATCGAATACGTGTCAAAATTCTGGTCCACGCTGTCGCCACGATAGTGCCGGCCACCGGCCGCAATGCACTTCACCGGCCACGCATTCTTCATCCAGCAGCTCTCATCAATGTTGTGAATCAGAAAGTCACTGACCGCACCACCGCTGAGCCACAGAAATGCATGAAATTTGCTGATCTGCCACAACAGCTCACTGACGCCCTCAGGCTTCGGACCCGTCGCCGCGGTACCCGTCGGACCAGCCTGACGGTAAGCCCGCAGGGCTGTCACTTCACCAATCTCACCGTTCTGAATCCGATCATGCAGCTCACGACGAGCCTCACAGTGACGGCACATCAGACCAACCGCCACCTTCAGATTCTTCTCAATCGCTTTTTCATTCAGCGCGAGAATTCGGCGAGTCGTCGGGCCGTCCACTGTTACCGGCTTCTCCATGAACACATTCAGACCCTTCTCAATCGCATAGGTGTACATCACCCAGCGAAAGGCGGGCGGTGTCGTCAGGATCACGACGTCCCCAGGCTTCAGACAATCCATCGCCTGCTTGTAGGCATCAAAACCCACAAATCGACGCTCCGGCGGAACATCCATCTTCCCCGACTGACCATGATCCGCATTCAGACGGCCGTAGCTGCCATCCAGATTCTTCTGGAACACATCAGCCATCGCCACCAGCTTCAAAGGCCCGTTGTCCACAGCAAACGCATTTGCCACTGCCCCGGTGCCACGACCGCCACAGCCCACCAGCGCCAGCTGGATCGTGTTGTCTTCCGCTGCATACAACCCCGGTGCCGCAGCCGACAAAACACCCGTGGCAGCCGCTGCTGCCGTTGATGACTTCAGGAAACCACGGCGGGATCCGCCGGACGATGTCGTGGACATGGATGGAAACTCCGAAAACAGGCGGGATATTCAGATCTGTACACTTCAGCAGGCACCCAAACACTGCGCATTATGTCACGGACTGCCCGGAAACGAAACTCCACGATTGCCGTTTCGGATATTCCCCGGGAAAACGAGATTGTTTTGCCCGATTCACCACGATACACTGCTCGACCCGCGGAATCCCGCTGATCTGCCCGTCAACTCCCGTTGCGTCCAGTACTGGTCCCGGATCGCAGACAGCAGACCGGAAAACTGCCGTAGCTTGCAGGTTCTCCGCCACTTCCGTTCCCTTAGCATTCAACAGATTTTGACACCGGCACTGGTGTCTTCGGAGATTCTCCCATGGTCCTGCGTCCTCGCACCAAAGCCAAACTCGCCAAGAAAACCAAGCGTTGCAGCAAATGCGGCCGCATCGTCCGCGCCGCGGTACGCTGCAAAACCTGCCACGCTCCGCAGTAAGCTGCAGCAACCAACAGCCCCGGCATGCTCGCCGAGGCACTCGACAAAACAGGCCTTGCGGCCTCATTCGCAACCGCGGGGAAGCACGGGGCACGGGTGGTGTTGCGCCCCGGTTGTGATGCGCCCCGGCGAAATTCCAGGCGACGACTGCGACGACCGTCAAGACTCACGTGATGCAAATGGACCGCCGGGGTCGTTGGTGACACGTCGGGCGTCTCTGACGGCCCTTACATCACGGCCCCGATCCCACACACCACGAAAATCGCGCACAAAAAGTGACGCGCGTACACCAAAAGCACTTCTGTATACCG
>CAITYU010000571.1 GCA_903896675.1 uncultured Planctomycetaceae bacterium | reverse complement strand
TCACAGCACTCGGACGAATTCCGCAAGGATTCTTAGATCGCTGGTGTCTTCGGGGTTGAGGTTGATGGTGGGGTAATCAGGGTTCAGGGCCTGCAGTTGGATGCTTTTGTGTTGCCAGCCGTCCGGAGTTTGTTCACGTTCCGAATGGTAGCGTTTGATGGTGAAGCGGCCCCCGTGGTCTGCGGATTCGGCAGTCCGCAGTTGAACCAGCAGCAGGCGACCTTCGCGGCTGCCGGCAGGGCAGGGACGGAAGATGCACCACGATCCGTCCGCGATGCGGGGTTCCATCGAGCGACCGCTCACCCGGCCGATAAACATGCCGGGTTGCAGCGTCACCCCTGAAACCGGCACCCAGCCTCGCGCTTCCGGCTGCTGCTCGCTGCTCCAGAAACCTGCACTGGCCGAAAGATCGTGCACCGGAAGACAGTCGCGATAACGTCGCGCGGCGGCAACCCGCGTGCGAAATCCCGCGGGCCACTGCGATGTTTCCAACACTGACGACTCGGCAGACACGTCCTGCTGAGCTGCTGTAGGCTGCCGTGCAGCAGGTGCTGCTGCCGGAGCGTCAACCGGTGGTCCAGTCTGCTCAACGTGCAGCGGTGCCACATGCCACTGCTGGTCCCGATACACAAAACTGACCTGAAAGGCTGTTCCCGGCAGCCCGGCATCCGGACCAAACCAGCCACGCAACAGTTCAGGCAACTGATTCTTCGTGGTTTCGGACGGACCGGCGACGTTGCAGGCCACCTGCACCAGCTTAAACACCCACGTGCGGCCGTCGGGGAGCTGGACTCTGGTAGGGCCGACGGGGCGTTGAGGCTGTTGTTTCAGGGATGGCAGGAACAGGATGGGGCGGCCGTTGGCGTGCGATACGTTGCCCGTGAAACCAGATGGCTGGGAAGGCTCGGACGCGACACCGTCCAACTGCCGGCGTCGGCTGTAATCCGCCAAACGCCAGTCCACCAGCTCCTGCGTCAGTTGCAGGAATTCCTCAGACTGCTCCGCAGCAATCGTCACGTCCAGATACATCAAGTCCTCGCGCCGCCGGAACCAGTGCCGTCCGTCCTGCTGGTCCAAAAGATGCTTGATAATCGTGGTGTTCCACCACGCGACAAAGTCATCGTCCGCAGCGGTGAGGGCGTCAATCGCAATCCGTGGCCCCGTCAAGTCGCCTCGCAGTGCCCGGTGCTGCAGCAGAAAATGGCGACAGGCCAGACTGAGCTGACGGATCGGCAGTCCGCCGAGGAGAGCTCCGCGATCCAGCAGTACCTGCAGCACCACCATTTTCCACGAGCGGTTGAGTGCGGTGGTTTCCAGCATGCGAAACCAGTCGGCGTGCTGGTTCACGCAGGCCTGTTGTGTTTCCGTCAGGTCACCTTCGCTGCGGACAAACTCGAACCAGTGGCCGCTGCCAGCCGCAAGGACTCGAGGCCGATATCCCTGCCTGACAATTTCCGCTGCGGTCGGGCGGCGCTGCAGTTCGTCTCGCAGACGACGGTAGGCTTCAACCGCCGCCACTGCGCCCGTCGGCAGCAGCTCCTGCAGCACATCACGCACCTGCAGGTCGAGGTCCAGCAGACAGCCGGGAGGCAGTTGTGCCGGTTGTCCGTCCAGTACTTTGCGCAGCTGCTGCCACGAGCCGTTTTCCGGGCCCAGTGCCAGCAGGTGCAGCAGTCGATGGGCGAATACTTTGTGGTTGCCGACAAAGTCCAGTACCAGCAGTCGAGTTTTGCCCACGGAAGCTCGCAGTCCGCGTCCCAGCTGCTGCAGAAACAGGACTTTCGATTCGGTCGGTCGCAGCATGATGATGCGATCCACGGCCGGCAGGTCCAGTCCTTCGTTGAACAGATCGACAGCACACAGACATTGCAGGCGACCGGAGCGGAGATCGGCGAGTGACTGGCTGAGGGAATCGGACTGGTTGCCGGCGAAGACCGCTGCCGCTGTGATGCCTCGCTGCCTTAACCAGTCACGCGTGAACACAGCATGTCGTTGCGAAACGCAGAACACGATGGTGCGTGCGGCGGGATGCTGCTGCATGGCCTGCCACAGCCGTTCCATGCGGGGGCTTTGTGAGACTTCGTGTTCGAGCAGTGTGGGGTCGAAGCGTCCATTGCGCCAGGGAATATTCTGGAAGTTGACGGTATCGCGAATGCCGACGTAGTGGAAGG
>CAITYU010000570.1 GCA_903896675.1 uncultured Planctomycetaceae bacterium | reverse complement strand
GGGAGCGCAGAATGTAGACGTAGAACACAGGCATTCTCCATCCCCGACTCTACGAAAAAAAGCCGAGACGTCGTCTCGGCTTTTCAAAGCTCCTCCGGTAGGACTCGAACCTACGACCCGGCGGTTAACAGCCGCCTGCTCTACCAGCTGAGCTACAGAGGAATGTGCTGGAGATTTCGGAAAAGTAACGGCGAGAATTCAGGGAATCAAGACACGTTTGCACTTTTCCAGGTTCGGCCAATTCTGCTGTGAAGCGGCAAAACGCTGTCTCCGCACGCACCCGAACACCGATTCCGCAGGGATGCTTCCTCTCGGACCTGACCCGGTTTGGCTGGGCCCGCCACGATTGGAGACAGCGTTTTGCCGCCGGCTGAGCCGGACGAACACTTTTGAAGGACGGGGAATTATCGGGATTCGCGGAAGGAATGCAAGTCCTGACCTTCGTGGAAGATGCGGAATGGGGAAAAAAGCTGCGGGAGTCCAATTATTGGGGCTTACGGCTGTAATGGTAGCTGCAGAGTCCGTGACTGCCCACCACGCAGGACCTGCACTGGGACATTTTCACCGGCACGTCGCTCCGTGACCCCATATCGCAGCACATCCGACTCAGTCAGCAGGTTCGTCCGACCATCGATCGCTATCAGTACGTCACCCTGCTGAAAACCAGCATTCTTTGCTGCAGCGTGCGGGCCAAATTGCCCCACATGCTTCACTCGCAAGGCCATGCCCTCAGTCGGAATCCCATCGTGGCCTCGCTCATCGGCACCGACTGGCTCGAGCTGCAGGCCACCTGCCGCCATCCGCCGCAATCCCCACGCACTGGCGCGCCAGGCAATATTGTCCAGCCGCCGCCAGCCATCGGGCAGTGCCAGCGAAATCTGCAGCTGCTGCTGGCCCCGCTGCACTTCAGCCGTCACCACCCCACCACTCGCCGGCACTCGGTGCAGTACCCACTGCACATCTGCCAGTGACAGCAATGGCTGACCTTCCAGTTGCAGGATCTGGTCACCTGCACGAAAGCCGGCAGTTTCTGCCAGACTGCCTGGCTGCACTTCCCGCACCGCGGCGGCCTCATCCGGATTCAACAACAGACCCAGCGCTCGCGGGTGCGGATACGGATTCAGGACCTCCTCAGGTATCGCCTGCCCGGCTGAGCGATAATCGTCGCGAATCGCATCGCCGATCTGATGGCAGTGGATGCAGCTTTTCACCACGTCACCCCCATAATTCAACTGATCAGTGTACTTGTCGCGCAAACCCGGCAGGAGCTCCGGCCGCATGATCTGCGGCGTCGGTCCCGTCTTGCCCGCCAGCGACTGACGCACCTGCGGAAACCGGCGATGCAACTGCAAGGCTCCACGCAGGGCGACTGCCAGACCCTGCAACGACACATCACCGATCCATTCGGTACGATGACTGCGAGTCCCGAAGCGGCCGTAGATGGTGCGATCCGCATTCAGCATGAACACGGCGAAGGACTGGTCTGTATCGAACTGGAACAAGGACAGATCCAGTCCATTCGTCGATACGACTCGCACACAGACAAACTGGTCCAGCAGCGGACGCAGGACGGGGTCCTGATCGACGAGATCATCGTCCAGCTTGACACACTCTTCACAGGGTATGCAGCGGAGCACAACCAGCAGTGGTTTTCCGGTTTCTCGAGCGGTGCGGAAACCGGTCTCCAGATCGTTATAGATCCAGAACCCCGCCGTTGTGACTTTTTCGCGGTCTTCGCGGACCTTCTGATCGCGAGTTTTTTTCTGCTGAGCATGTAAGGGCGAACAGACAAGCAGGGTGAGCAGGAGCAGGGGGAGGGTGATTCGCATGGGGCGGGTACCACAGCCAGGGCGAGATGTTCTGAACGGATGCGTGATTATCTGAATCGCTAACCTGATGGCAAGTGCAGGGGGTGGACTCGGAGACCGGATGGGTGAAAATCAGTTGTCAGTGTTCAGTTGTCAGTGTTCAGTTGTCAGTTGTGTAATCAAGACCTGAAATGCCGTTTTCTTTTCTCGTGGGTCGCATCGTGGTTGGGATGGTGCGAGATTTTTTTGCCGCGGAATGACACGGATAATCGCGAGTTTCTTTTTTTGGGGGGGGATTTCGGGAGTGACGGGGAAATGGCTGAGGCTGTGAGCTGACGCGGGAGCGGGAATTTTTGATTGATCCATGCCGGTCCATGTCGATCCGTGGCATGGGATTCGGATGGTTCGCGGCGGCTGTTTCATTGACAAAGATTCACACGGATCGTTGCAGGTGGTTTTTGATGGTGCGGCGGAGAAAGACATGGAAAGTGGTGGTGAACGGAATGCGGTTGGGGGTGGCCGGGCAGGAATGACGCGAGGGACAAAAAGGTAGCCCGGGCATTCTTGCCCGGCCCGCCCCTCGAAAAACACGGCGTTGTTCAATGAATTGAAGTCGTTTTGACGCCACAAGACGACTTTTGTCCCCCGCATCAGGAATGCCCGGGCTACGGGTTGAGGGGAGGGGGCCGGGCAGGAATGCCCGGGCTACGGTTGGGGGGGGGCTGGGGGACGGTTGTTGACGAAGTCGCGAGTGTTGCGGAGAATGGCCAATTGGCTGTTGGCGGTGCTGATGCGCTGAGTTGAGAGGGGAGGTCGGGGAATGCGGTACGGTTTGCTGATCATGGTGTGCGGGGGATGGGTTTGCTCGGGTTGGGGGGCTGCGGCGGAGGATCTCAGGCGAGCGGATGTGGTGATCTATGGCGCAACGTCGGCCGGTGTGGCGGCGGCCGTGCAGGTGTCGCGGATGGGTCATTCAGTGATCCTGATTGAGCCGGGGAAGCATGTGGGCGGGTTGACGTCTGGTGGGCTGGGGTTCACCGACAGTGGTGATAAACGGGCCATCGGCGGGATTGCTCGCGAATTTTACCAGCGGATTCGCAGGCATTACGACGATGCCTCCGCATGGACTCAGGAACAGTCCTCAGACTATCCT
This sequence comes from uncultured Planctomycetaceae bacterium, assembly GCA_903896675.1. Classification (GTDB taxonomy): domain Bacteria; phylum Planctomycetota; class Planctomycetia; order Planctomycetales; family Planctomycetaceae; genus SXXK01. The sequence goes on along the minus strand of CAITYU010000570.1, from coordinate 2,646 downwards.
CGCTATCGCCCTGCTGATGATGCGATGTGGACGTTTGAGCCGAAGGTGGCGGAACAGGTGTTTCGTCGCATGCTGACGGAGGTGCGAGTTGAGTTGCTGCAGGGTGAGCGATTGAATCGCAGCACCGGTGTGATGGTGGTGGGCGGTCGCATTCAGCAGATCGTGATGGAGTCGGGGCTGGTGCTGGCGGGGCAGCAGTTTATCGATGCCACGTACGAAGGTGATCTGATGGCCGCAGCTCAGGTGAAATACACCGTGGGACGCGAGGCAAATTCGGTCTACGGTGAAACCCTGAATGGAAATCAGGTCCGCGCGAATACTCATAACCATCGCTTCCTGAAATCCGTGGATCCATTCCGGGTACGTGGTGACCGCAGCAGCGGGCTGCTGCCAGGAATCGACGCTGCCGGGCCGGGTTTGGAGGGGGCAGGTGACCATCGGGTCCAGGCATACTGTTTCCGCATGTGCATGTCGAAATCGCCGCAGAATCGCCGTCCGTTTCCGAAACCGGACGGTTATGATGAACGGGATTACGAGCTGCTGCTGCGTAATTTTGAAGCGGGGGATCTGCGAGTCCCGCTGAGCCCTGACATGATGCCCAATCTGAAAACCGATACGAACAACAACGGTGCGGTATCGACGGACTTTCTGGGTGGCAACTATGACTATCCGGAGGCAGATTATGTTCAGCGGGAGGCGATTATTCGCGACCATGAGCGTTATCAGAAGGGGCTGATGTGGACGCTGGCCAATCACCCTCGTGTACCAGCATCTGTCCGCGCCGAGATGGCTCAGTGGGGCCTGCCGCTGGATGAATTTACGGACAACGATAACTGGCCGCATCAGTTATACATCCGTGAATCGCGGCGAATGGTCAGCGACTACGTGATGACAGAGCAGGACTGTCGGCGGGAGCGAATGGCGGCGGACAGTGTCGGGCTGGGCAGCTACAACATGGACTCGCACAACGTGCGTCGTTTCGTGACAGCTGACGGAAAAGTGCAGAACGAGGGAGATGTGCAGGTGTCACCGGGCGGTGCTTACCTGATCAGCTATCGTTCCGTGGTTCCTGCGCGGGGTCAGGTGGAGAATCTGGCGGTGCCGGTGTGCCTTGCTGCATCGCACATCGCCTATGGATCCATTCGGATGGAACCGGTGTTCATGGTGCTGGGACAGAGCGCAGCGACAGCCTCGGTGCTGGCCCTGCGGACCGGGACCAGTCTGCAGAATGTGCAATATGCCGAACTGCGTGCTCGGCTGCTGCAGGACGGGCAGGTGCTGGATCTGCCGGCTGCTGTTCCGCCGAAGATTCTGATTTCCCGCGAGTCGTTATCCGGAATTGTGCTGGACGATGCGGATGCTGAGCTGCAGGGTGAGTGGCGTGGCAGCAGTTCGGCCGGGCGTTATGTGGGTGCGGGGTATCTGCATGACGGGAATCTGGACAAGGGGGAAAAATCTGCGACGTGGAACGTCACGGTACCATCTCGTGGAACGTGGCGTGTGGGGATCAGCTATTCGGCGGCGTCCAATCGGGCGGTGGCCGTACCGGTGGAGGTGCAGGCGGGAGACGGCCCGGTGCAGAAGTTCGTGGTGAATCAGAAGTCAGCCATTGCGGGTCAGGAAGTGTTTCAGGAGTTGACGAAAGTCGCATTGGCTGCGGGCCAGCGAGTGCGGGTGACGATCAGCAATGCGGGAACCGAGGGGCATGTGATCGTGGACGCTGTGCAACTGGAGCAGGTGAAGTGACAGAGGTGGTGGATCGGAACCACCGATGACCACGGAGTGGTACGGATGAGCCGACATTCGTAACCCGGGCTAAAGCCCAGGCTACGGTTTTTGTCCCTCGCGTCAGGAATGCTCGGGCTACCTTGTGTCACTCGCGTCATTCCTGCTTGTCATGACCCGCAACTGGGGTGTTGTCGATGGCATTCCGCCGCTGCATCGCCGGGTATGCATAGTTTTCAGCTCGCAAAGAGAAGCCGGTGATCGGCGAATGCATGGGCTGGGAATCCCGGAACAGCTTCGGGAGCTCTGATCCGAGTCCCTCGGGCGTTGCCCGCGACTAAGTTGTGTCTGGCCGTAGGCCCATTGGGGGTCGGTTGGGCGGCACACTCTTTTGAACTATGACCCCTTCCGAAAAACGGCGTTTCGGGCCTGACTCGCAAACGCAGGCACGGTGCAAACGAAACACGCGCCCGCAACGGCCCACACGTCCCCCGCCCACCACGCCTGAAGGACCGGTTTCAGCAGAGCGATGCTCGTGAGCACCTGGAAACCCGTGCACGAAGGCGAAAACAAAACACGCCTTGAAATCGGCCCTTCAGGCCGAAAAACCAACTTTTTGGGTGGCTCCAGACCCAGGGCTGCGCCCTGGGCTGCCGGAAAACGGCCCTTCAGGCCTGAATCGCAAACGTGGGCAAGCCCAACCAACAAAACGAGGCCCTGAGGCCCATACCACGCCCCGAAACCTGCACTTGGCCCCCGATGCCCGCACCAGGCCTGAAGGGCCGGTTTCAGCAAAGCGAGGTGCGTGAGCACCTGGAACGCCGTGCATGACCGCGCAACAAAACACGCCTTGAAATCGGCCCTTCAGGCCGAAAAACCAACTTTTTGGGTGGCTCCAGACCCAGGGCTGCGCCCTGGGCT
>CAITYU010000569.1 GCA_903896675.1 uncultured Planctomycetaceae bacterium | reverse complement strand
GGCAATCGTAGCTGCGCACAGGATTTCGCGTTGATCCAGTTTTCAGTTTTCAGTTGTCAGTGGGCAGTGGGCAGTTGTGCGTGGAGGGCCGTGTACTGAAAGCGTGGGGTGGAGCCGAGAGGAGTTTTTCTGGCCACGGAAGAACACGGAATGTCACGGAAGAACGCGAGGGGGCCGTGGGGGAATGATGCCATGCCGCAGGGCACGAATTGCCCCCACGGATGATCGTTTTGGTCTGCATTGCCGCGATTTCGTGTTGCTTTCGGTGTAGCAGGCAAGGGAGTGGCTTTCCAGTACGATGGGGCGGTGTTTTGAGTGCCCGGGGCTTGGGTGGGGGGTGGGGGGTGGGGGGGGCTGTGGCGTGCTGAAACTCGGTGCAATCCCTTGTACAATTCTTTGCAGCGGTCGTTCGACGTTCGCCCTGGGGCGGACTTTGGTTATACTGCAGTTGTGGCGTGCACTGTTGCTCACGGCGGAACCCGATCGCTATGACAGCTCCTGAAGACACTCCGAATCCCAGACTCAGGCCCTCGCAGGGGGTGCCAGTGTCTGCTGCGCCGCCGGTGGCGGATGCGGGTGAGGTCGAGGATGTGACCAGCGTTTCCATTCAGGCAACAGCTCAGGATCCGCAGCCGGAAGACCAACCGGATGGCTCGGTGGTGGCGATCTTCTCGTCCGCGGCGGCCGTCAGCGTCTATTCGTCCATGACGTTTCATCTTGCGATGTGGGCAACGGCTTTGGTCTTGTTGCCATTGTTTGGCTTTGACGTGCTGGAACTGATTTCCTTTGAAGAGCGTCCGCTGCAGGCGGCGCTGGGTGACGAGGAGGTGCTGGATGATGCGGCGTTTGTCGAAACGGCGGACAACCTGAATTCCACCAACCTGCAGTCACCTTCAACCCTGGAACGCATGGCGAAGCAGATGCAACTGGCGGAAAACGCGTGGCTGCATTCTTCGACGACCGATGCATTTGCGGCCATGACCGGGCAGCAGGATCCGGGCCAGAATTCGTCCGATGCAGGTGGGTTGCTGAAGATTCCAGTGGATGGTCTGGCGGTGACCAAAGGCAGTTTTACGGCCTTCACCATTCCGGCAGCCCCACAGCCCCGACAGGCCTATTCGATTGTGATCGAGGTGAAGCTGCCTGATGACGTCAAAAAGTACCGTGTCAGTGATCTGTCCGGTAAGGTGAAGGGAACGGACGGTTACGAACAGAAGCTGCCCTACGACACCAGAACTCCGGGGGCTTCCGGTTACCCGGTCCCGGGCGGTGGCATCAAGCGGCTGGAAACCAGCACGATGCTGGATGTGGTGAAGAACAAAGTGCAGATCGTGATTCGCGTCCCCGGCGGGGCGCGACTGGTGAAGGATGTGATCACGATCCGATCCCGGCGATTGAAGGAAGACCAGGAACTGGAACTGATCTTCGGTCAGACTCGCGAATAATGCCCGTCCCGGCGTTCTGACTGTGATGGGGGGACCGGCGGGGCATGACGCCCGGTACAAACCCGTAGCGTGGGCTTTAGCCCTTGTCATTACCCATAATATGGGGTGTTGGCGATGGCGTTCCGCCGCTGCATCGCAGGGAATTCATCGTTTTCGGCTGGCAAAGAGAAGCCAACCTGATCCGCCAATGATGATCGGCGAATGCGTTGGCTGTGAATTCAGGAACAGCTTCGGGAGCTCTGATCCCAGTCCCTCGGGCGTTGCCCACGGCTAAGTTGTGTATGGCCGTTGGCCCATTGGGGGGTCGATTGCGCGGCACACTCTTTTGAACCATGACCCCTGCAAAAAGGGGCATGACAATGACTGCGCCCGGGGCTTCTGGAAAACGGCGTTTCAGGCCTGAACCGCAAACACACGCACGGCACAAACCAAACAAACGCCACAATGGCCCCCCCCAAGGCCTGAAGGGCCGATCTCAGCAGAGCCAGGTGCGTCAGCACCTGGAAACCCCGTGCACGAACGCGAAAACCACACTCGCCTTGAAATCGGCCCTTCAGGCCTAAGAACAATTTTTTGGGGGTGCCCCTGACCCAGGGCTGCGCCCTGGGCTACCGGAAATCGGCCCTTCAGGCCTGAACCGCAAACATACGCACGGCACAAAACAAACACTTGCCGAAACGGCCCCCAAGCCCGACGGGTTTCGTGGGTCATGACAAAGCTTTAGCCCGGGCACATCACCCACCCCCGGGCCACTGCTTTTTCCCGTCGGCGATTCATGCGACCCGTGGGGCCCAAACGACCCATCAGCCAAACTCACCTGCATTCCTGACAGGCTGATCACCCGGACCGGGAAGTTCCGGGTCAGTATTCGTCGCGAGTCTGGATGAAGAGGGCTTTCTTTTCGCCGGGCAGGGTGAAGTCGAAGCCACAGGCTTTGAAAAAACCGTCGCTGGAGGTAATTGCCATGACTTCCAGCACGTTGCGGCTGACTGCCAGTTGCACGCAGCGACTGACCAGTCCGCGTCCGATACCGCGGCCGTGATAGCCCGGATCGACAGCGAGGCTGCGAATTTCGGCCAGCTTCGGGGAATAGATTTCCAGGGCCGCAAAGCCCACAACACGCTGTTCGGCGATGGCCACAAAACCGGTGGGCACCAGATCGTGCAGTTCGTCGGTTGTTCTGGGCAACAGGCGATTGGCCTGCACGAATCGGTCCACAAGTTCCTGCAGCTGCGGCAGATCGGCAACCTGAGCCGGACGGATTTCGTAGCCGGCGTGGTCCGGACTGCCATCTTCTGTGTGTGACATTGCAAAACGTGCTGCGAAGGAAATGGTTTCTGTCATTGACGGCAGGGACTTTCGCACTGAATACCGTAGCTGTGGGGACGACGGTGAACACCGCAACTGTTGACCGTCGGGAAATCATAAACGGATTCAGATCGTGACGCAGAAAAATTCTGCGGCTGCGAAAAGAATTCGGGGAAATTCTCCGAACCGTCCTGCAGCGATTGCCGGTTTTCGCGCGGCGAGTTGTCAGTTGTCAGTTGTCAGTTGTCAGTGATCAGTGATCAGTGATCAGTGGTCAGTGGTCAGTGGTCGGTGGTCGGTGATCAGTGGTCAGTGGTCAGTGGTCGGTGGTCAGTGGTCAGTGGGCACGGACGGGGAGCCGTTTTCTGCGAGCGTGAAGTGGAACCGAACAGGGAGTGTTGGGACAGTGTTTTTTCGCCGCGGAAAAACGCGGAAAAACGCGGAAGTGATGGCGGGGGTGATGGCGGGGGTGATGGCGGGGGGCGTTTTCAACCACGAATGACACGAATC
>CAITYU010000568.1 GCA_903896675.1 uncultured Planctomycetaceae bacterium | reverse complement strand
CTGCCGCTGTACGGCACCGGCATCCGTGCGGGATAAATCCAGCAACTGATCCGCGAGGCGGCCCAGTCGCGACGCCTCGTCCACAATGATCTGCAGCGCCTGCTGGTATTCCAGCGGAGTCCGTACTCGCAGCAGTGCCAGATCCGCTTCTGCTCGCAAGGCTGCCAGCGGAGTCCTGATTTCGTGCGAAGCGTCGGCGGTGAAACGACGGATTTCCTGCACCGCGGTCTCCAGTCGTGCCAGCAGCAGATTCAGAGTCTCCGCCAGTCGTCCGATTTCATCATGGGGATTTTCCACATGGATGCGCTGGTCAAGGCTGTCGATGGACAGAGCTCGAGCCGCCTCGGCAAGTTCCCGGACCGGACGCAGCACGCGCCCGGCCAGCCAATAGCCGCAGATCAGAGCGCCGGCCAGCGAAGCCGGCAGGATCATTGCCACTGTGGACTCCAGTGTTACCAGTTCACGATTGAATGGCTCCGTTGAAGTTGCAGCGGCCACCAGCAGTGGGCCAAAGGATGATGACCTGAGCCAGCCTGATACCAGCATTTCACGACCGTCGCTGAGCACACACTTGCGCAATCGAATCTGCTCGTCAAAGGTCTGAACCTGCAATTCCTCCGGACGCACACCCTGCAACCCGGCACTGCGAAAAACAGGTCGGCCGTCAACAGTAAAAATGGCGAATTCATAGATGTTGTGGTAGAAGAAGCGAGCCTCAGCGGCACGTCGAAATGCGGCTTCATCTCCGTCAATCTCAAGCTCTACGGAAATCTCTCTGAGTTCCTCCGACAGTGCGTCGTGTGCGCGAGTCAGGAGCAGGTGCCGGGCGGACAGAACCATCGCTGCTCCGGTCAGCAGCAGCACCGCTGAGACCGTCATGCCGATCCAGACCGTCAGTCGCCAGCGAATGGACAGCCGCTTCACGCCTCACTCCCAATCCGGTAGCCTCGACCACGCACCGTGTGCAGTACCGGTGGCAGGCCTTCCAGGTGCAGTTTCTTCCGCAGTTGATTCACCTGCACCTCGATCACGTTGGTCCACGTGGCCGAACTTTCCTTCCAGACATGTTCGGCAATCATCTGACGCGACACCGTTTCACCCGGATGCTTCATCAGGTAGGCCAGCAGTTCAAACTGCCGCTGCGGCAGATCCAGCTGCACCGCACCACGCCGGACGGTCCGTGCCAGCAGGTCGAGGGTCATGTCATCCACCGTCAGGGTTGTGGCCTGTTGCCGCATGTCGCGACGCAGCAGGGCTCGTACGCGAGCCAGCAGTTCGTTCAGCGCAAATGGCTTTACCATGTAGTCGTCGGCGCCCGTTTCAAGACCGACAATGCGGTCGTCGACGGAATCCCGAGCGGTCAGCATCAGCACAAGTGTGCTGTTGCCCTCAGCACGGAGACCGCGGAGCCATTCGAGGCCGCTGCCGTCAGGGAGCATCACATCGAGAATCAGCAGGTCAACGCCGGTACGCAGAGCCGAAGTGGCTTCGGCCAGAGTACCAGCAGCAAGTGACTGGAAACCCGCCTCAGACAAGGCCTGAGCCACACTGCGAAGCAGGTTTGGTTGATCCTCAACTACCAGGACTTTTGACATCTTTCAGTTGCCTTCGCCGTGGAGCCAGCGGAGAGCCTTGACAATGCAGGTAATTCCGCAGTGTAGGTCGTCGCGCCGGGTCTCAGCGATGGAACCCGGTCAGATAAGGCGAAATTCATCCGTCAGGATGCGGTAAAGATGTCAGAATCGGGCCAATGAACGGCAATATCGATCAATTCGCTGCAGACGGATCAATCAGTCTGCGGACGGCCCACGAGACCGCAGCCATGGCAAAGGAGGCCGTAATAAACGATGCCGTGCCGTAAATCCTTCGCCGCTTCTCACAGGCATGCGGCGAATCCTCGCGATGCGGACAAATGCACTGAAAGCCGGTCTCATGGTCCCATTCCGGAACAGCCGGTTCCCGGACTTCTTCTTCCGAATACACCACGGGAATGCCCGCCGGACCTGTGCTGCCAATGCCCCGCCGAGATAACTCCTTGCGCAGCACACGCGCCAACGGGTCCACCTTTGTCTGTGTCAGGTCGGCAATCCGCACCTGAGTCGGGTCCATTCGAGCCCCCGCACCAGTGACACTGATCACCGGAATGCCCCGCCCCAGACAGGTCTCCAGCAGCAGCACCTTGGATGTTACATTGTCGATGGCATCAATCACCAGATCCGGCTGCGGACTGAGCAGCAGATCCGAGGTCGTCAGGTCATAAAACGCCTGCACCGGATCCACCCACGCCTCCGGATGAATCGCCCGCACTCGCTCCGCCAGCAAAGCAGCCTTCGACTGCCCCACCGTACCCGGCATCGCCTGCAACTGCCGGTTAATGTTCGTTACACAGACGTCGTCGAAATCCACCAGCGTCAGTCGACCCACTGCGGAACGAGCCAGCGATTCGACCGCATAACTGCCCACACCGCCGAGGCCGAATACCGCCACATGCGAACCCAGCAACCGATGCAGCCCGGCATCACCCACCAATCGCACCAGACGATCCCAGCGACGATGAATCCGCTCCGGGGGAGAAGGCAACTCATGGGCCTCGGGACGCACCAGCTTCGTCACATGCTCCCACGCCCGCACCCTCGTCTGACGAGGCAATCCGGCGGCCAGTTCGGGCGATGCCGTACCTTGAACGTCCGGAACATGCGATCCCTCCGTCTGCCGATTGTCAGCCACACGGTCCTGATCGGAATGTTCGCAATCAGTGAGGTGCTGGCAGTCCGCCACGTCAGCCGCGTCCGCACCGTGACAGCAGTTCGACTCAGTCATGATAACCCCAGCACGTCCGCCATCGAATACAGGCCGGCCGGACGTGAGACCACATATTTGGCCGCTGCCAGCGCCCCATAGGCGTAACTGTCACGGGTATGACCACGGACCGTCAGATCGATCGTCTCACCCAGCATCCCGAACACAATCGTATGCTCGCCGACGTTGTCGCCGGTTCGCACCGCATGGTAGCCGATTTCCCCCAGCGGACGCTTGCCCGTACGGCCCTCACGACCATGCACGTGACGCTCCTGCCCCATCTGCTCGGCCACAATGCGCCCGAACTGCAAAGCTGTGCCACTGGGAGCATCCTCTTTGTAGCGATGATGCCGCTCAATGATCTCCACATCCACTCCGTCCGCATTGTTCCGCAGCACGGCGGCTGCCTCGGCAACCAGTTTCATCACAAGATTCACCGCCATGCTCATACTGGGAGCCATCACGATGGGGGTCGTCTGCGCCGCTTCGAGCACCGCTTGACGCTGCTCGCCCGTCAGTCCGGTCGTGGCCACCACCAGCGGAATCCGCCGAGATTCACACAGCTGCAGGACAGAATGCAGGCCTTCAGGAGTCGAAAAGTCGATGATCGCATCCACCGAAGTTTCCAGTGAACTGCTGATCTGCACATTG
>CAITYU010000567.1 GCA_903896675.1 uncultured Planctomycetaceae bacterium | reverse complement strand
CGACGAACTGTCTTGAGTCTGTTGGGATCAACACGGTTCGTGATCTTGTGGTGCGGAGTGAGGACGAGTTATTGCAGGTGCGTAACTTTGGCGAGACGACTTTGGATGAGGTTCGGGATCGTCTGTTGAAGATTGATCTGAAGCTGGGCATGCGACTTCCGAATCAGGCTCGTTGAGTGCCCTGGGGTTTGCTGGTGTAGTAGTGGTGTTGTTTGGGGGTTGTGGGGTTGTCCTGCAGTGCCTCCGGTCACAGTGAAATTCAGAATGAGTGGGTCTCGGTCATGAGACATCGATGTGCGGGTCGTAAGCTTGGTCGTAATGCATCGCATCGTAAGGCGATGTTTCGAAATATGGCGGTCAGCCTGATCCTGACGGTTCGTCGCGATGAGGAATCGGAGGGTGCTGCGAAGGCTGCGGGTCGGATTGTGACGACGGTCGCCAAGGCGAAGGAGTTGCGTCCGTTTGTTGAGAAGTTGGTGACGATGGGTCGGAAGGCTCGTCGAATCACCGAGTCTGCTGCGGAGTATCGGACGACAGCGGAGCGTCGGAGTGATGCGTGGAAGCAGTGGCAGGAGTCTGAGGCTGGTCGGAACTGGGTGCGGGTGACTGCACCGGCGCTGGCGCTGCGTCGGCGGGCTTTTTCGGCACTGCGTGACGAGAAGGCTGTGGACATTCTCTTTGGAGAATTGTCCGAGCGATTTGCATCTCGTGAGGGCGGGTATACTCGCATTGTTCGTTTGGCGAAGGTGCGTCTTGGTGATGGTGGCGAGCAGGCGATCATTGAGTTTGTGGGTGATCGCGACCGGCCAGGTAAGCGTGCAAAACGAGCGGCTCCGGCTGTGGAGACGGCTGAAGCGGTCGGCTGATTGGTTTGGCATTCTGGAACTGAGTGCAGCCTGGTTCGCACGAACCAGGCTTTTTTTGTGGTGTTCCGGGGTGGGGCTTGCGTGGCGGTGTGTGTCGGGAATGGCAACCCTTGTTGACTTCCTGCGTTGCTCGGTTCCATTTTCCGTCAGCATTCTTAGTATGCTGTTCTGGGCGGTGTGTGACTTGCTGAGCGTTGGGTGCGTGTGATTCGACGTTTGTTTCGAACGAAGCAGGCGGTAACCGGAGGATTGAGATGAAGATTCGTTGGCGTGGGCTGGAACTTCCGAGTCGAGTGGCTGTGGACCGTGAAACGCGAACAGCAACTTACGGGCGTTTTGTGGCTGAGCCATTTGAGCGGGGTTTTGGTGCGACTGTTGGTAACAGTCTGCGTCGGATTTTGCTGTCCAGTCTGGAGGGTTCAGCGGTAACGCGGGCTCGCATACAGGGAATTCAGCATGAGTTCACTACGATTCCCGGTGTTGTGGAGGATGTCACTGACATTTGTCTGAATATGAAGTCGCTGGTGGTCAAGAATTACTCGGCTTCCAGTCGGACCCTGCGTATCGATAAGCAGACTCGGGGTCCGGTGACTGGTGCTGACGTGATTTGCGACGATCAGGTGGTAGTGATCAGTCGGGATCTGGTGATTGCGACATTGACGGACGACGTACCGTTTCAGGTGGAGATGACGGTAGAGAATGGGCGTAGTTTTGTTCCTGCGAGTGAGCAATTTCAGCATGAGCCGGAGGTGGGCATTATTCCTCTGGATGCCACATTTTCACCTGTGACTCGAGTTCGCCACATTGTCGAGGAGACTCGTGTTGGCCAGCGGACGAACTACGAGAAGCTGACGATTGAGATCTGGACGAATGGCACGGTGGAGCCAGAGATGGCCATGGTTGAGGCGGCAAAGATTCTGCGGAAACATTTGAGCTGTTTCATTACTTTTCGTGAGCCAGGCCCGGAGGATTCGGCGGACTTTTCCCGCACGGCTCCTGTGGTGGACATGGAGTTGGAGGAGAAGCTGGCGAAGAGTCTTGCGGAGTTGAATCTTTCTGTTCGGGCGACGAACTGTCTTGAGTCTGTTGGGATCAACACGGTTCGTGATCTTGTGGTGCGGAGTGAGGACGAGTTATTGCAGGTG
>CAITYU010000566.1 GCA_903896675.1 uncultured Planctomycetaceae bacterium | reverse complement strand
CGACGAACTGTCTTGAGTCTGTTGGGATCAACACGGTTCGTGATCTTGTGGTGCGGAGTGAGGACGAGTTATTGCAGGTGCGTAACTTTGGCGAGACGACTTTGGATGAGGTTCGGGATCGTCTGTTGAAGATTGATCTGAGGCTGGGGATGCGTCTGCCGAATCATTCGCGTTAGTTCACGGGAACAGTTTGTCGCGAAGGATCTGCCACCAGGAATCTGGTGGCATTTTTTTTGGGGGGGCAGTGGTTCAGGTTCCGCGGACGTCGCCGAACATTTCGAGGTGGAGTCTGGGGGAGAAATTGAAGCCGTTTGAGAGGGCCAGTTGACGAACCCAGTGTGATTTATCGCGGAGTTGTTCGCGAGTTCGTGCCTGTGGCATCAGCCAGACTGCGGAGGGGGGCAGCAGTGGGAGCAGTTGCGTCCACGTGAGGATCTCGTGGATATCTTCGGGTTGATCGACGACGAATTTGAGGATGGAGGGTGACTGCTGGATGAGTGTCTGGACGACTGCGGGTTGAAACCGCGTGGTCTGATGTCGTTCATTCCAGCGTGGGTCGTTGGGAGCCGAGTTGGCCAGTTTGGGGCTGATTGCGAAAAGATCGCAGCGTGTTGGAGAGTTTACGGTGCCGGCGGTTTCGACGGTGACGCGTTTTCCGAGGGACTGGCATCGATGTGCCAGTTCTGGCAGATCGGGAACGAGGAGTGGTTCACCTCCGGTGAGAACAACGTCCGGGGTGTCTGAGGCTGCGACTTTGTGGACGAGGTCATCGACGGTCCACGCGTTGCCTTCCGGCTTCCAGGAGGTGTATGGGGTATCGCAGAACGAGCATCTGAGGTTACAACCTGAGGTGCGAATGAAGAGCGAGGGGGTACCGGCCCACGGGCCTTCTCCCTGGATGGATTCGAAAATTTCCGCGATCTGCATGTTGACCTGAGTGGGGGCGTGGTCGGAGTGGAGTCTGGCGATTTCTGAACAGCGTGGGACCGTCTGATTATAGTCAGCGTGGTGTGGGAAGTCACTTGTGGTTCGCAGGATGTGTGGGGCGTGGAGATGTTTGTGGCAGGCAGGCTGCGAGTGTGGCTGCGATGGCGATGGTCAGGTGGATCTGGTTAACGATTCGCGAGCGGTCGTGGAGGGTTCTGAAGTCTTCCGTGCGTTTCTGTCCGGGAGGGGTGATGAGTTTGAGGAGGGGTTTGTAAGTGAGTGTGTAGTCAGCGACTGCGATGATCAGTGCCGTGGAAGTCAGCAGTGCGACGATGATTGCGTTACGGCGATTCTGTGCTGGTTTTATGGTGGCGGAGAGGCAGGCGGTGGCGGCAGCAGTTCCGAGTGTCAGCCAGCAGTACAGGTAGTACCATGGGAAGCGGACAGTGGCCAGCTGATCGCGGATCGTGGAGTCAAATCCGTGGAATCGTTGTTCGGCGACGCTGGTGACGACAAAGAGGGCGGCGCCGCCGATCCACGCAGGCAGCAGCAGGCGGGTGGCTGTGGCGGCAACGTGAGCAACAGTTGAGGTGGGTGTTTGATTCATGACCGTGTATCTGTCGAATGCGGGAATCTGAGATTCGGGGTGTCGGGTTGTGGTGTATCCGCTGAGTGGAGTGGAGGATTCGGGGGAGAGATTACGGGGAGTTTGGTGTCCTGGGCAAGCACTGGCAGTCGGTAACGGACAGAAACCCGGGTGTTAATGGTGTAGAAAGGCGGGAATTCATGGTTCTGCGGATACTGAGCCTGTTCCGAGGGCTGTTTTTCAGTGTGGAAACTCGTCTTATTCGCGAATTCAGCGGTCGTCGGGCGGAGCTGGAGCATGCGTATTTTGAGTTGTGTTCGACTGCCGGGAAGCCTCGTGGACTGCGTTGGGACCGTTGTGACTGGCTGCAGGAGGGGGTTTTGCTGCGTGAGCGTCAGACGGGTGGCTGGTGGTTGCTGCGGGGAGTGAATCTGTCGTTTGAGGCGATTGAGGGTGGCGACATGGAGGATGTTGCGGCTGTGGGGCTGTTACGGGATGCGTGTGCGGTGTATGTGTATGCGGCGGGTGGCTGGCGTCCATCCGGTCGTACGCTGTTCAACATGGATACAGTGCGAGCCGCGGGTCAGCTTGCGGAGACGCATGAGCAGATGCGGGTGTTTCGTGTTGGGGGGTGAAAAGCGTGAGACCGTGGCAGTTGGCTGCCACGGTCTCGAGATTTTTTCTGACGGCCGGGTCTGCTGTCAGTAGGTCAGGATTGCGTCGATCCCGAACACGGTGGAGTTGAACAACTCGTCGTAGGCTCCTGCCGGCGCACCTGGTGAGAACATGTGGCGTACTTCCGGTCGGATGACGAGCATGTCAACCGGTTTGATGTTCACGCCGTAGGTGACGGTGTTGTAGGAGATTGAGTCAGCCTTGTACCATTCCTGACGAACACCGGCCTTCAGCTGGTCATTGATCGTGTAGAACAGGTAGTTGATCTGACCTACGGAATCGCGGGCGATTCCATTCACTGCGAAGTCAGCATCCAGGTCGGAGTTCAGCACGTCGATCTGGTGCACCGACTGTACGGCATCGGTCCAGTTGTGTGACAGGATCACGCTGTTGATGGATCCATCTCCGCGCCAGCCCTGGTTGCCTGTCGTCATCATGTAGGTGAGCGACGTGGCTTCGGACAGGGAGTAGATGAAACCGCCGAGGAATGCGCTGCCACCGTTCAGCTGATCGAAGCCGGTGTCCATACCCAGTGTCCAGCCACCGAGGACGGACAGGTTGTCACCTGCTGCGTAGGTAGCGAGGGCACCAGTGTGAGTGAATGGTTCACTGTTGTAGAAGGTGATCTGGCGACTGAAGAAGAAGTTACCACCGGAGGGGATCACTTCGTAGCCGATCGGCGTATAGAAGTGCCCGAGTTTCACGGAGAGGTCACCTGATGCGACTTCAGCGTACAGCTGCGGGAGAGCCCATTCGTAGATGCCGTGATTCCACGAGTCATCGTAGTCATAACGACCGAAATTATTGCCGAACGACTGAGCCTCGTTTCCATCGGTACCGTAGATGGCTTCAGCTCGGAAGCCGAAGTCCAGGCCTTTGGAACCATCAGCGGTGCGGCCGACGTAGAGACCCTGCTGGTTCAGGCCCAGCACATCCCATTCCTTCTGATTGAGCAGAACGCCGTTACCGGTGAAAGAGCCATCGGGGTTGTTCTGGTAGCCGAACTGTGTCCAGCCGCCAAATTCAATCCCGCTGCCGGATTCACCGAACAGGCCACTGTCGCATCCTTCGGCGCAGCTGTCTCCGAGCGGGTCACCGCACGGATCTGCTGCCCCGGTGTCACAGACTGACTGAGGAGCACTGCAGTTGGCGTTGTTTCCGCAGCCATCACCGCAGGCACTCATCTTTGCCAGCTGATCGGTCAGTTTCTGTCCGGCATCGTTGAAGATCTGTTCGCACGATTTGCAGTCCGGGCAACCTGCAGTTGTGCATCCTTCCGAGCAGCCATCGCCTGCAGCTGCAATCCCTGCGGCCGAGAAGGCACTGAGCAGAGCTGCGCTGGACAGGAGTGACTTCCATGATCGCTTGACCATTTCCAATCCCTCGCGTTCATCCATGACCCGCGGAACACCAAAATCCCTCCCTGAGATCGTGGTATTCTGGATCCGGTTTACCTGCCAACATCCCGCGTCGGAGTCACTGCGAGTGACGCAATTGTCGGCAAAAACTCCCGAGCCCACACAATGTGAAGAAGGCTCAAACAGGGCTGTTACCGGTATCGTCGCTCTGTAGCGGTCAGTACGAAAGGGAAGCCTGCGAATGGCATTTGAAACGCAGACTTATCTGTCAGTCTGAATATAACTGACATATCCGTCAGTCTTTGTGCAGGTTTCCTGTTTTAACCGAGGGGAGTTCCGGGTGGGGGTTCAGTCAATGATTTTGCTGATGGGATATTCCACGATCCCGCGGGCTCCAGCGGCCTTAAGGCGGGGGATGATCGTGCGGACGATGTTTTCATCGACGATGGTATTGAGGGCGACCCAGGCGGGGTCGGAGAGGTGAGAAACGGTGGGTTTCTGGAGTGCGGGCAGGATTGCCAGCACTGCTGAAAGGTTGTGTTCGAGTGTGTTCATCATGAGTCCGACCTTGCCTTCAGCTTCGAGGCAGGACTGCAGCATCAGGGCAATGTTCTGGATTTTTTCCTGAATCCACAGATCGTTCCATGAGGATTTGTTGGCGATGAAGCGGGTGGTGCTTTGCAGCAGTTCTTCGACGATTCTGAGATTATTGGCTTTGAGTGAGCTGCCGGTTTCGGTGACTTCGACGATGGCGTCTGCGAGTCTGGGTGGTTTGACTTCGGTGGCACCCCAGGAGAATTCGACGCGTGCGGTGACACCGTGGCTGGCGAGGAATCGTGTGGTGAGACCGACGACTTCGGTCGCGATGGTTTTGTCCTGGAGGTCTTTGACGGAGCGAACTGTGGAGTCTTCGGGGACGCACAGGACCCAGCGAACCGGGCGGCGACTGACTTTTGAAAACACGAGTTCGCAGACTTCGTGTACGTCGGCGCCGGTTTCGAGTATCCAGTCGAAGCCTGTGATACCGGCATCGAGAATGCCATTTTCGACGTAGCGTGCCATTTCCTGAGCGCGGATGAGCATGCACTCAATTTCCGGATCGTCAATCGATGGGAAGTAGGAGCGGGAGGCGAATTTGATGTTATAGCCGGCTTTGCTGAAGAGTGCTGCAGTGGATTCCTGCAGACTGCCAGCCGGGATACCGAGGCGAAGGACGCGACCGGTCATGTGGAGACTTCCGGGAAGGGTGATGATTTCGGGAGTATCAGCGGTGGTAGACGGTTTTGGGATCGAAGATCTGTTGTCCTTCGACGGTGAAGCTGCCGGTTTCCGGGAGGACTCGACGGAAGAAGCACGAGCGATAGCCTTCGTGGCAGGCGGCCCCACCGATCTGGCGGACTTTCAGCAGCAGTGTATCACCATCGCAGTCGAACCATGCGGACAGTAGTTCCTGCACATTTCCGCTTTCTTCGCCTTTTCGCCAGAGTTTTTTGCGACTGCGGCTGTAGTAGCAGACTTTCCCGGTGCTCAGTGTTTCCTGCCATGATTCGCGATTCATCCATGCCATCATGAGGACATCACCGGTTTCGGCATCCTGAGCGATTGCGGGGATGAGTTCATGGGAATCGAAGTCGGGTCCGGTCACCGGTTTCATTGTGTTGGCTGTGGTTTCTGTGGTTTGGTGGTTCGTACTGGGTGCCTGTGCGGTAAAATTCTGTGGTTTTACTGTACAGACCGTTTCCTGTGTTCTCCAGCACGACAGCAATTCCGAATTCAGGTTGTGTCTTTTTTCCGACTGGCGGATGGATTTTCCAAATCCGAAAAAATGCATTCGTGGTGAAGTGGTGGCGGTGAGGTGTGAGGCAACTGGCGGGGTGTGCCATTCGCCGATACACTCGCGCGGCAGTGAATTCGGTTCTGTCAGGCATTTATGTGGCATTCAGCGGGAAAAGTTCTGTGAAACTCTGCAAAATCCGACTCAGCGATGGTTCTCTGCGGGTGGCGTCGATGCTGGAATCTGAGGTACGACTGCTGGATCTGACTCAGATTGACCAGTGTCATTCCCTGATGGACATTCTGAATTCGTCGGATCCGTTTGGTCTGGCGCGTTTTCTGCTGCGTCCGAATGCTGTGGCCTATCCATTGACTGCCATCACGGTGCTGGCACCGATTGACGATCAGGAGGTCTGGGCTGCGGGTGTGACCTACAAGCGAAGTCAGATTGCGAGGATGGAAGAGTCGGAGTCAGCGGCGTCGCATTATGACAGGGTGTATACGGCGGACCGACCGGAGTTGTTCTTCAAGGCGACTCCGCACCGAGTGTCGGGACCGGGTCAGCCTTTGCGTGTTCGTTCGGACAGCCGGTGGAGTGTTCCGGAGCCGGAGTTTACTCTGGTTGCGGGTCCGGGCGGTCGCATCGTTGGCTATACAATCGGGAACGACATGTCGGCGCGGGATATTGAGGGCGAGAATCCCCTGTATCTGCCGCAGGCCAAGTTTTACCGGCAGTGTGCGGGACTGGGACCTTGTGTTCTGCTGGCGGAACAGTCGCTGGAGCCTGACGATGTTGAGATCAGCCTGCAGATTCGTCGTGGTGGTGCTGCAGTATTTTCCGGTGCAACAAAACTCAGTCAGATGAAACGGACTCCGGAGGAGTTGATTGGCTGGTTATTTCGTGAGAACGATCTTCCGCGGGGTGCGTTTCTGATGACCGGCACGGGGATCGTTCCGGATGACAGTTTTACGCTGGAGCATGATGACGAGGTCAGCATCAGCATTTCGGGGATCGGGACACTGACGAATCCGATTGTGAAGGATGTCGCCTGAGTGGTGGCAGTGACGGGGGAGCCATGTCAAGGTCGGTGAAGAAGGTCACGGTACCGATGTTTCGTCAGGCGAGCTCAGAGGGCCGTCGTTTGACAATGCTGACGGCCTACGACTATCTGTGGGCCGGGATTTTTGACGAGGCTGGTGTCGACAGTATTCTGGTGGGTGACAGTCTGGCGATGATTGTGCAGGGCCACAGTACGACTCTGCCGGTCACTGTGTCGGAGATGATTTACCATGGCCGGGCAGTGATGCGAGCAGTGCGGCGTGCTCTGGTGGTCGTGGACATGCCGTTCATGAGTTATCAGGCGAGCGTATCGGAAGCGATTCGGAATGCTGGCAGGATCATCAAGCGTACGGGTGCTGATGCGGTCAAGCTGGAGGGCGGGGCGATTCAGGCGGAGACGATTCGATCGATTGGCCGTGCGGATATTCCGGTGATGGCGCACATAGGCATGCGGCCTCAGGCAGTCCGTCAGCTTGGTGGGATGGGAAAGATTCAGCGAGACGAACAGCAGTTGCTTGACGATGCTCGTGCGGCTGAAGACGCCGGTGCCTTTGCGATTGTGCTGGAGTTAATACCTGAGGATCTGGCTGGTCGGATTACGGAGAGTCTGAGTATTCCGACGATCGGTATTGGTGCTGGTCCGAGGTGTACGGGTCAGGTGCTGGTGGGGGCAGACATGCTGGGTCTGAACACGGGCTTTCGTCCTCGTTTTCTGAAGCAGTTTGGAGATCTGCGGGAGCGGGCTGATACTGCGGTGCGGCAGTACATCTCTGAGGTTCAGGGCGGTCAGTTTCCGGGTCCTGAGCATTCCCACAGCTGACTGCTGCAGTTGCGACACCAGCAGACTCGCGAGCGGAGGGCCCTTGTTATCTGACGATCAGTTCGGGGAAGTTTTGGGGGTTGTCTGCGTGGTTTGTGGTGTTCAGCGATTTTCGCTGCTGCGGCGAGTGGAACCGAAGCCGAAGGTGGCAGTTCTCATGAGTTGTTCACTATTGCGGGAGTATTCAGCGAACTGCTGCAGCAGGAGTTGCTGTGGTCCTTCAGCGGCCTGGATCTGAGCGAGGAACTGGAGGCGAGCCTGGGCTTGTGCTGGTGGCAGTTGCATGAGTTCCTGCTGCTGGGCAGCGGGCAGGCTGTCGAATTCGGCGAGTACAGCATCATCGGAGACCGGGAAATCATGCAGGAGATCTCTGCCAAGCTGAGTGGCAGACTGTCCGAGTACGGCATAGACGACGGGTGTGAGCCAATAGACTTCAATGCCGCGTCCTTCAACAGTTCGCAGTGCGGTTCGGAACTTCTGTTTCCAGTCATCGTCATGAACACAATCGATCAGCAGTTGCTTCATGAGTTTCATTTTTTGTGCAACGACTTCATTTCGCTGCGGCTGTTCGCCCTGTTCTGCGAGTTGTCGGAACATCCAGAGGATCAGGCTGAGTGATCTGAGTCGGTCATTGGGCAGTTCGTTGAGCCCCTGCTGAATGGGTACCGGACGTTCGTTTTCGGGTACCAACTGGAAGACGATGGCTTCAAGTTCTTTGTGAGTCATGTGCAGGCGTGGAAAGAATCGTTCGTAGGTGGCCGGGAAGCGAATTTCGATTTCGGCGCTGGCGCGGATTTGGGTGGAATTCCAGCGGTCCTTCACAAATTTCAGTCGTTCATTTTCGTCGAGTGCGGCCCATGCGTCCCAGTCGGCTCGTGACAGATCCTTCCACCAGTTTCCGAAGCGTGCGAGTGCGGCCTTTGCCGGGGGTGATGAGCCGGAGAGCGCGTGAATTTCCTGCAATTGCTGCTGACGTTGAGCGGGTTGTGCGAGGTAATCCCGGAAGCTGAGTCGCAGCAGGTGCTGGTCAGGTTTGTCGAGTTGGCTGAATTGTTCTGCTTTTTGTGCGAGAAGAGTCTGTTCGGCACTGCGTGTGCCGATGGCTGCGAGGGCAGCAGTGATCCCGAGTATGAGGCCGGAGCAGCCGAGCAGGCGGTGTCGAGTGTGTGAATGCATCATGGCTGAGCATCCGATCTGTTTTCGTCATTCTGAGCGAGTTGTTTCAGGAATGCGGCGTCGGGTATCTGCCGCATGTTCTGATAGTCGAGCAGGAGGTCGAGATTCTGCAGGAGTTGTTCGTCCTGTGGGGAGACCTGTGGGGCATTTCCTGCGAGGGCGAGTCCGGCAGCACTTCCTGCGAATCCGGCAGCAGTCCAAAGGAGCGTGAGCAGAGTGGCAGCCAGCAGGCTGTTGATGGGGGATCGCGCCTGTTCGGGCTGTGAGTGTGCAGAGTCTGGCGTGGAGACTGTGCGGACGGAAGCCAGGGTTTTGCGGGTGAATTCTCCGCTGGCCGCCGCTTCTTCGAGAGCTCCGAGCATCTGCCACGTGCGATCGAGGCTTTCAGCGGCTTTGCGGAGAGCAGGTTCTGCTGCGAGTTCTTTTTCGAGGAGTTCAGATTCT
>CAITYU010000565.1 GCA_903896675.1 uncultured Planctomycetaceae bacterium | reverse complement strand
TCGGGGTTGCGGGGCAATCGCGCGACCGGCCGTTCTCTGCAGAAGACTCGACCGTGGCGACTGCTGGAATCCGTCTCGCAGCACCTTTCGTCGGCTCGGGATCAGTTGCCACCGGATTTTCCATCACTGCGGGATCTGATTCGGCATCCGGATGTGGCGGAGTGGCTGGATCAGCGTCTGTCTGAGCGGTTATCGGGGGCAGCGGCATCCGGCTGGCTGGAGGCGGTGGACGAATACACCGGTGAGCACCTGCAGATGACTCCGGGAGTGATGCTGGGGCGGGGATCAGTGCCTGAGGCGACTGCAGAGGTGTGTCGTGGCGTGGAGCAGCTGCTGCGGTGTCTGCTGCCGGAGGGTGAGCAGGCGGAGTCGGCGATATCGGCAGTGGGGCGAATTCATCCGGACGGTTCGATTCCTGCGCGGCAGAAGTCACTTGACGAGCTGTTCAGCGCGGCGGAATCGATGCTGTGGTATCAGTTGCTGCAGCCGCGTGCGATGACGGTCTGGGCTGAGGGACTGGTGCGGATGCTGTCGCTGGTGTATGGTGGTCGCCAGTATTCTGCGCAGAGCGAGTCGGACGTCGGGATCTGTCGCTGTGTGGAATCACTGCAGTCGGTCTGTGAGGAGCTGCGGCGGCTTCCGGCGGCGGCAGTCCCGGAATGTTCCGCAGCGATGGCGCTGGATTTTTTTCTGGCGCAGGTGGCTGACGAAACTCTGGCTCCAGCGTGGTCAGAAGACGGTATTGATCTGCCCGGCTGGCTGGATCTGGCGATGGATGATGCACCATTTCTGGTGGTGGCTGGATTCAACGAGGGGAATGTTCCATCGGCGAAAGGGGGCGATGGATTTCTGCCTGACAGTCTGCGAGCGACATTGAATCTGAGTGACAGTCGGCGTCGCTATGCGCGGGACGCCAGTGTGATCTGGCAACTGCTGCACAGCCGTCGGCGGGTGGTCTTTGTGATGGGGCGAAGGGACGGTGATGGCAATCCGCTGGTGCCTTCGCGGCTGTGGTTTTCCTGTGATCCGGAGGAGATTCCGGTGCGAGTGCGGCAGTTTTTTGAAGAAACGGGAGAGGAGGCTGACGGGGTGATCGTGTCAGCGGGGAGTGAGTCGGACGGCGGGTTCAACATTCCGGCTCCGGTGAACATCCCGGCTGCTCCGGACGTCATCGCGGTGACAGCTTTCCGCGAATATCTGAGCTGTCCGTATCGTTATTTTCTGCGCCGCGAGCTATGGCTGGGACAGGTTGCGGATGACGTGCGTGAGCTGGATGCGGCCGCGTTTGGAACCCTGATGCACGAGGTGCTGAAGGAGTTCGGGACGTCACCGCTGAAGGATTCGACTGATGCTGAGGCGATTGCGGACCTGTTGAAGGCGGAACTGCAGCGACAGGCGCTGACGCGTTTTGGCCGTTCCCGTTCGGCAACCGTCAGCGTGCAGCTGAAGATCATTGAATCGCGACTGGAGGTATTTGCGGAGCGACAGGCGGAATCCGTCCGTGAGGGCTGGCGGATACTGCACACGGAACAGAAGCTGGTGGTCAGTGATTTCGAGGACGTGCGAGGTCGACGGGTGGCGATCGAAGGTCGCGTCGACCGGATTGATCGGCACATACAGACCGGGGTTGTGCGGATTCTGGACTATAAGACCAGCGAGACTGCCAATCCTCCGGAGAAGACTCATCGGTCGAATGGTGAGTGGGTGGATCTGCAGTTGCCTCTGTATCGTCGACTGGTGCGGATTCTGGGGATCACGGGTGACGTGCAACTGGGGTATGTGCAGTTGCCTGGGGACACGAAGAAGATTGGATTTGAGATTGCGGAATGGACCGAACAGGAGTTGGAGCAGGCGGAGCAATTGGCAGCGGTTGTTGCGGCGGATCTGCTGGACCTGAAGATTGTCGGTGTGGAGAGTGAGGGTGCTTACGGGGGTACTGAGCTGAGCGGGATTTGTCAGGATTCGGTGATTGACCGTCGTATTCCGTGGCTGGCGGGTTGGCAGGGGCGGGGATAGTTTTCAGTTGGCAGTGGTGAAATTTTTTGCCGCGGAAGAACGCGGAAGAACGCGGAAAGTCGCAGCGGGGAGGTGTGGGGTACGAGGGTGGTGGGTTGGCAGGGGCGGGGATAGTTTTCAGTTTTCAGTTGTGAGATTTTTTTGCCGCGGAAGAACGCGGAAGAACGGGGAAAGTCGCATCGGGGAGGCGTGGGGTACGAGGCTGGTGGGTTGGCAGGGGCGGGGATAGTTTTCAGTTGGCAGTTGTGAGATTTTTTTGCCGCGGAAGAACGCGGAAGAACGCGGAAAGTCGCAGCGGGGAGGT
>CAITYU010000564.1 GCA_903896675.1 uncultured Planctomycetaceae bacterium | reverse complement strand
GCCCGAAACTCCAGCACCGAAATCGTCTCGCGACGCTCCGTAAACATCACCTCCAGCACCCGCGAAAAATACCGGTCAAACTCCGATCGACTCAGCAGATCCTCAATCACCTCAACACGAACCCGCTCAGCCGCTCCCGGTGACTCCTGCAGTCGCCGAAAATACTGCTCACTCTCCTGCACCGTCGGACCACGACCCACCAGATCCAGATAAATCCGACGGTGAAACTCCGCAGCACTCGCCTCCGTCAGCTGCAATCCCGGAACCACCGCATCCAGTAACCCGTCAATCCGCTGTGACAACGGCGGCTGAGCCACTGCCACAGCCTGCACACACAGACTCGCACACAGCCACAACAGACACTGCCACCACACCACTCGACAGCCATGCAGAAACTTACTCATACGGCACCTGCAATCGTGACTGCGGGTGATTCGCAAACACCCAGTCGCCACCCGCATACCCAAAAGACAGCTCCGGAGTCGCCATGCGGCCACCACCAGCCGCCAGCAACTGCATACAGCGATCCAGCACACCCGTCGTCAGCAATGTCCGCTCCACCGGATACACCGCCCGCCGCGCTCGCAGAGTCGCCTCAATCGCATCCACCAGATACGAGAAATGCCCGAACACCCCACCCTCCTGCAGCCGAAACCAGCACGCCAATGGCTCCTTCCGCCCCTTCAAACGACAGGCAAACGCAAAACCCCCCGAAAAATCAGCCGTCATGATCACCGCTGATCGCAGACCGTCCGCATGAGTCATCATGTAAGCCGCCGGCTGATTCCGCACACCCTCGTACTCCGCCTGCAGCGGATCCCACGCTGCCGCCGCCACTGATCCACGCGGCAACACTGACATCGCCGCACCAAACAACTCACCAGACCACTGCCCCGACGCCTCCGCCGCACGTATCCCCGCACCCAAAGCCACCGCCACCTCACGCACTCCCGACTCACCCCCGCGACGACGCTCCAGCATGCACTGATGAGCCTCCAGGGCGTGAAAACCATAGTCCTCCAATGGACCATAGCCCACCGTCAATGCCGACTCAATCTCGCAATCCGCCGGCAACTCCAACTGCGGAAATCGCCACGCCAGTGGAACCGAAGAACCCGCCAGCAATGGAAATCCCAGCCGCCGCGCAGTCCCCACCATCGCCTCCGCATCCGACCACTGCCAGCCCAGATGCTTGTCATTGAAATACGGCACCACCCCTCCACACCGCTCAAATGTCGCCACAGCCTCGTCAAAAAATCGACGCCGCGGATACATCTTCTGACCCGTAAACTCCGTCACTGGATAATCCCCGTGCTCGGCAATACCGAGCACACCCGCGACCTGCACCCGATCCGTACCCAGACTGATCGCCTCGTCAATCGAACCACACACCCGCACCCCATACCGCTTCGCCAGCTCACCACTGATGTCATGCGGATGCCGCTGCTCCACATACATCGATACCAGCTTCAATCCCGGACGCGGCTCACCACCGTTCCGCAGATAACCCTCCAGAATCTTCGACACAATCACATCCGCATGACTGACCGGATAATACGCCGTAATCAACGCCGCAACCGGCAGCTCAGCCCGCTCAGCATGGCCACCAGCACCCCGCGCAGCAGCACGTGAACCCAGTAACGGCAACGCTGCCGCACCCAGAAACTCACGCCGCCCCAATGACATCATCCCGCCCATCACAGACACCCGCGACTGACACACGCTTACGACAGAATCCCCGTCACCAACCGACCATGCACGTCCGTCAGACGATACCGACGCCCCTGAAACCTGTACGTCAATCGCTCATGATCAATCCCCAGCAGATGCAGCATCGTCGCCTGCAGATCATGAATATGCACTCCATCCGTCGCCACATTATACCCGAACTCACACGTCTCACCGTACACCGTACCTGCCTTCACACCACCACCCGCCATCCACACACTGAAACACCGCGGATGATGATCCCGCCCGAAGTTCGGCTGAATCCGACCCTGACAGTAATTCGTCCGACCAAACTCACCGCCCCACACCACCAGTGTCTCATCCAGCAAACCCCGCGCTCGCAGATCCCGAATCAATGCCGCTGCCGGCTGATCCGTCTCCTGACACAGCTTCGGCAACGCACCCGGTAACCCGCCGTGATGATCCCAGTCCTGATGATACAACTGAATAAATCGCACTCCCCGCTCAGCCAGTCGCCGCGCCAGCAGACAGTTCGCCGCGAAGGTCCCCGGCTTCGTTACATCCGGACCATAACTGTCCAGCACATGCCGCGGCTCACCCGCAACGTCCGTCGCCTCCGGCACACTCGACTGCATCGCATACGCCATCTCATAATGATCAATCCGCGAACGAATCTCCGGATCCGGCATCCGCTCATGCTGATGCTGATGCAGCTCACGCAGACGATCCAGCAGCAACCGCCGACTCCCCGCATCCACTCCCGCCGGATTCCCCAGATACAACACCGGATCACGCGCCGCTCGAAATAACACTCCCTGATGGCGAGTCGGCAGGAAACCACTGCCCCACAAATGCGCTCCCAGTGGCTGACCACCCTTGTCCCGAGTAATCAACACCACAAACGCCGGCAAATCCTGATTGTCCTGACCCAGACCATAACTCAGCCACGCCCCCATACTCGGACGACCTGCAATCTGAGTCCCCGTCTGAAACATCGTCACACCCGGACCATGATTGATCGCCTCCGTATACAACGATCGAATCACACACAACTCATCCGCCACCGAGGCTGTATGCGGCAGCAAATCACTGAACCACGCCCCACCACCATACTGCCGAAATCCAAACGGAGAACCCACCAGTGGTATCGAGGACTGATTACCCGACATCCCCGTCAGACGCTGCCCTCCACGCACGGATTCCGGCAACTGCTCACCATG
>CAITYU010000563.1 GCA_903896675.1 uncultured Planctomycetaceae bacterium | reverse complement strand
TCACAGTGCCGGTCTGCCGGATGCCAATGAGGATCTGAAGAAGCTGCTGGCTGAGGTCACGGCGGGCGATATTCAGCCGGTCGACGCTAAGCTGCAGGCGCGGGTTCGTGAAACGCTGGCGGAATCGCAGTACTATCTTGCGTGGCTGATGCGACTGGAAGGTGTGGCTCGTGAAGAGTGGCTGCCTGAGCTGGAATCAGCGCGGCAGAATTATCGTTTGCTGGCTGAACAGGCTCAGGCGGTCGGGGATGCTCGTGGTCAGCGTCAGCAGCAGGAAAACCTTGAGGCTTCGATCCGGCTTGAGCAGATGGCACTGGACGATCTGCAGGGCCTGCCGATTCCAAAGCCCTGTCAGTCCTGCTGCAGCAAGTGTCGGTCGCGTCGTCCCGGTGCGAAACCGTCTCAGAAGCCGAAGGATGGTCGCGGGGCCTCTGCCGGTCCTCCGGCTGACGGGTCAGGCTCCTGAACTTCGGCTGCACACAATCGCTGTCTCTGGCTGTCTCTTGGGCAACAGGATCAAGGCTGATGAACTGGCGACGGATGTTGGCGGTGTCGCTGTTGCTGGCGACGGGGAAGGATGTGTCGGCAGCGTGTTTTCAGAACAGTGTACCGGCAACTCCAACGGTGCCTGCTCGCCCGCTGACAATCCCGCGTACTCTGATCCCGGCTCTGAGAACAGCCGTGGGCCAGGCAGCGTCTGCGGGTCCCGCGGCCGGCACTGCGGCGACAGCCACGACGCCGGCAGCCACGGTCACACCGGCTGCCGACGAAGCCGGGGCTGCAGCGACGACGGCTGTCCCCGGGGACGTGGCCGGCGATGCGGCTGCCAAAGTTCTGGCCGCTGCCAGCGAACAGGCTCGCAGGCAGTTGCTGCAGAAACTGGAATTTGATCGACGCCCGTCTGCGATACTCGCGGCGTGGGCCGGTACCGCCACTGCTGGCGGTAGTGCCGGCAGTCCCACGGCTGTCAATGAGGCAGCGACATCGACGGCAGGCAGCAGCATTCCTGCTGAACCAGGAGCGGTGACTCCGACTGGAACCCTCGAACCTGCAGTACCCCAGTCTTCTGCGGTCAGTGCAGATCCGGCCACCGCAGCCGCAGGCGAAGCCATGCAGCAACTGCAGCAGCAGTTGCAGACTTTGCAGCTTGCCGTCACTCGCGGGTCATGGCCCGAGGTCGGACAATTGCTGGCAGGCTTCAGTGAGCCCGAGCGATTACTGATACACGACCGACTGGTTGTTTCGCTCACGAACGGCCCCGCGAATGCTCCGCGGGGTCGCAATGGCCAGCGCATCGGCGAACGCAATCTGCTGCGAGCAGCCGACGTGATAGCAATTGCCGAATTGTATCCGGCCGCCGTGATTCCGACCGAACGCCTGCAGTCCCTCGGACAACTGGCGGTGACCTGTGAGAACGAGGGCGAATCACCCGCAGTGCTGGCCCAGCAGTTGCAGTTGCATCTGGCCGATGAGCTCCCCGACCGCAAGCTGAACAGGATTGCTGCCGGACAGCTCCTGCTGTCCGCCAATCGGCTGGCTGAGGCTCTGCAGTTCCTGCCGACTCTGGAAGAGTTGCAGGCTGCTGCCGATCTGAAAACTCAGGCGACACTCGCCCGCACCTTCTACGGGCTGCATCGACAGCAGGCTGATCCGGCCAAACTGGAACGCGCGTGGCAGGCCGTGCAGAGTGTTCTGGAAAGCCCAGCCCCGGCCTCATCAACCGCCGCACCGGTCGCCGCTGCTACGGCCGAGCCGCCGGCTGCCCCGGGACCGGCAGAAGCCCCGGTCACTCCGCCGACCAATGTGCCTCCGGCACTGACCCTTGCGGAATGGCAGGACCTGCAGACTGAGGTCCTGCAGTTGGCGGTGGAACTGGTACCGCAGTTGCGGAAGGAGCTGGGAGCGAAGTGGTTGTCCGACAGTTTCACCCGCGAAGCCGAACGTGGTCGGCGAATTCTGCACGGGATTGGTCGAGCTGCTGCCATCGGTATGGCTCAGAACCCCGCGGCGCCTGATGAACGCATGGGGGTGCTGAAACTGCAGCAGACGGCGGTCGATGCCATTCTGCAGCACGCTGCCGCGTCACTGGACGAATGGAAGCCAGCGCTGCATCTGCTGCTGGTCAACTGGCTGCGGGAAGCTCGCTATTCCGTGCAGTACGACACCAGTACAGCTCGCGGCCCGCAGATGCAGCGTGACGCTTATGGCAATTACTTCTGGATGGGTGATGACAACATGGCCATGCGGCAGATGCAGGCGCAGTCGCAGACCGGCATGCCGGTGGCCATCGCTGCGGGCAAACTGCTGGACGCGGCCCCTGGAGATGCGTGGCTGCAGTCGCTGGAACCTTCGTTCTTCCCGACCTTCGCTGAATCATGCGCGCGACTGCATCTGAAGGTGAAGGACGAATCGGCGGCCTTTCCGTGGATTGAAAAGCTGGCCGCATCGCACCCGCAGGAAGCGGTTGAACTGGTGCAGACATTCCTGTCCACGTGGACGGAAAACCATGACCCCAACAGTGCCCGGCGCCGTACCGGCGTCTATATGTTTTCCTTCGGATACAATGAACGACTGAACTCGATCCCGCTGACTCGCAGTCATCAGGAGCGCAATCTGCGTGAGCTGGCGGGATTTGCCCGGCGGATTCGCGGGCTGCAACTGTCGGGTGTGGATGAATCGTGGCTGGCCAATGCCTTTGCCGGTGTGCACAGTGCTGCAGAAGTGTACCTCGAGAAGGATCTGCAGGCCGTTTTCGGCAGCTCGGACGCCATCCAGACAAAGACTCTGGCGGTGCTGCTGGGACGTATGCGTGACAACCTGGGAACGGTCTGGCGGGAACCGCAGGTGCAGCAGACCATGAAGACCAATCGGAAGAAGCAGGAACTGGAGGCCGAAGTGCTCCGCGGTTATGACTCAGCCCTGCAGATGTGCAGCACGGGGCTGCAGCAGGATCCGGGCAACTGGCGGCTGCTGATGGTGCAGGGCAGTCTGCTGCACGATCTGGCCAACTATCGCAATGATCTGGCCCGGGATGCCGGCTTTTCTGACGCCCGTCGACAGGCCATCGGGATTCTGCAGTCGGCTGTCGATGCCTATCTGCAGGCGCTGCCTGCACTGCCGCAGACTGAGACCACGGTGGAGTGCTTCAATGCGTGGTTTTATGCAGCGCTGGGAGATGCCTCGCTGGCACGCATTACCCCGGAACGCAATCCTGTTCTGGAGCAGATGCCGCTGATTCAGCAGGCATTTGCAGCGATTCCGGCTGAGTTCCGTGATCGACATCTGGACCTGTTTGCCAATGACCTGTTTTCCCGAATGAGCAGTGTCAATCCGGCGGTGAAGTTCCGGTATGTGCGCGAGGGTCTGCGGATAGCGGGTGAGCGCCAGCAGGCTCGCGAGGCGAGGCAGGTGCTGGACTATTACAGCGACCTTGTCCAGGAAATTCAGTTGCTGGCAGAGGTTGACGGTTCTGTGAAGGTCGGGCATGGACAACCATTTGGTGTGCTGGTCAGCATTCGCCACTCGAAAGCCATCGAGCGTGAGGGTGGTGGTTTTTCGCGTTATCTGCAGAATCAGAATTCCGGTGGCGGATACTATTATAATAATGGGCGTCCCAACGAGGATTACCGGGACAAGTTTGAAACCGCGGCACGAGCAGCACTGGACGAACACTTCGAAGTACTGTCCGTCACGTTTCAGCCGGAATCCGTGCAGTCCGCGCCGGACGCCGAAGACGGCTGGCGGCGAACGCCGTATGCGTGGCTGCTGCTGAAGGCTCGCGGACCGGAAATTGACAGTCTGCCACCGCTGCGACTGGACCTCGACTTCCTCGACACCACTGGTTATGTCGTGCTGCCGGTCGAATCGGCTGCGGCCGCCATTGACTGTACTCCGGAAGCCGGTGATCCGCGACCGATTGAAGAGCTGACCGTCACACAGATTCTTGACGAGCGGGAGTTTGCGGCGGGCAGGCTGGGACTGGAGATCCGCGCGGTCGGACGTGGACTGGTGCCCGAGCTTGAGCAGGTTGTCGATCTGAAGTTTGACGACTTTGAGGTGACGGGCGTGGAAACTCAGCCGCTGTCCATTTCAAAGTTTGATGAGAGCTCCACCCGCCCGGCAGTGCTGTCAGAGCGATTGTGGACGGTCTCGCTGCGTGATCGGCGGGAGGCTGCCGGGGATGCGCGCAGCTTCCGCTTTGCGGCACTGAAAGCTGAACCTGCCCAGACTGTGTACCAGCGCTATGAGGACGCTGACCTGAAGGCAACTGAGCAGACGGTCACGCTGCAGGCCAGTTGGGACCAGCCGGCAACGCCGTGGTATATGTGGGCAGGCCTCGGTCTGGTTCTCTGTGCCGGCTCGTTTGGTGGCTGGCAACTGCTGCGCCGCCGAACGGCTGCGGCTGTTGTGAATACGGGGCGGTGGGCGATGCCGGCTGAGGTAACTCCATTCAGCGTGCTGGCGGTATTGCAGCGAATTGAATCTGACGGTGGGTTGTCGGCGGAGCGGCGCGGGGAGCTGACGGCGGTCATGCGACGGATTGAACGTCATTATTTTGCGATGTCCGATCGCGATAACCCCCCGGATCTCGCTGCGGAACTGCGGCGGTGGATTGAAGCGGCCTGAACAAAAACTTCACGGGTCGCGAACAGAATTTCCGTGCGGACTCCGCAACGATTCCATTTTATTGGCAGAACCTGCAGGATCCGGAAGGTCGGACCGAAGCGGTGAATGTTTCGTTGGGAGTGTTCCGGGAAGAATTTGCCGACGGTTGTGGGGGCGTGTAGGTTGGCTCCTGGAATCGTGCGCGGCTGAGAAATCGGGAGCTGACTCTTGAAGATCACAATGATTGGCACCGGGTATGTGGGGCTTGTTACGGGCACCTGCTTCGCGGAAAGCGGCAACGACGTCGTGTGTCTGGACGTGGACGCCCGCAAGGTGAACCTGCTGAAAAGCGGCGGCGTGCCGATTTACGAACCGGGTCTGGAAGAGCTGGTGCGGCGAAATTCGGCCGCCGGTCGATTGAAATTCACCACAGACTATGCCGAAGCGATTGCTTCGGCGCAGTGCATTTTCATCTGTGTGGGCACGCCGCAGGATCAATCCGGCGCCGCTGATTTGAAGTATGTTCAGGCGGCAGCCGAACAGATGGCTCCGCACCTGCGTGACAACGCCGTGGTCGTCTGCAAAAGCACGGTTCCCGTGGGTACCAATCGGAAAGTGGCCGGCTGGATTTCCGCCAGAACATCCACTCGTTTCCGCATCGCTTCCAATCCGGAATTCCTGAAGGAAGGTGCGGCGATTGACGACTTCACCAAACCTGATCGCGTGGTTGTGGGTGTTGACGATCCAACGGCAGGGGAACTGATGCAGGAACTGTACAAGCCTTTCCTGCGGACAGAGAAACCGTTTATTGTGGTGGGTATTGAAAGTGCTGAGATGATCAAGTATGCAGCCAACTGCATGCTGGCCACCAAGATCAGTTTCATCAACGAGATGGCGAACATCTGCGAGCAGGTTGGTGCGGACATCAACGAAGTTCGCAAGGGCATTGGCCACGACGCACGGATTGGATTTTCGTTCCTGTTTCCCGGAGTGGGTTACGGTGGTTCGTGTTTCCCCAAGGACGTGCGGGCTCTTGCGTCACTGGCCGAGCAGCATGGGGTGTCTGCACGGATTCTGCGAAACGTGGACGAGACCAACAACGAACAGAAGCATGTGCTGTTTCGCAAACTGTCCGGCTATTTTCAGGGCCAGCTGCAGGGGCGAAAAATTGCGGTCTGGGGTCTGTCCTTCAAGCCCCGCACGGACGACATTCGGGAAGCGCCGTCGCTGGTACTGATTCAGAACCTGCTGGACGCCGGGTGTACCGTCAGCGTGCACGACCCGGTGGCTCAGGAGAACGTACGGCATGAAATCGGCGATGTGGTGCAGTACTGTCCGCATCATTACGACGCCTGTGACAATGCTGATGCCCTGTGCATTGTGACGGAGTGGAACGAGTTCCGGAACCCGGACTTTGACTACATTCGGCACAAGATGAAGTCGCCCGTGATCTTTGACGGTCGCAACCTGTACGACCGACGCCGCATGGCGGATCGCGGTTTCCACTACTCCGGTGTCGGCCTCAGTGCCCTGCCCGTCGCTGCGGAAAAGTCGTAGGCGGGCAGGTCGCCGCAGGCTCCGACCGACGGCACCAGCCGCCGCTCCGGCTTTTTTCCTCGCATTTTCAAACGGTTCAGCGTACAACATGGCGGAGTGGCGAGACGTGTTCTGTTCGCCGCGGCTTTTCCGTACACGAGTTGGCTGCCATGTTTCGAAAACTGCGTTTGTTCACGTTCTGGTTATATGCCGGCCTCAGTGTCGGCCTGTTTGCAGGTTGTGCTGAAGAACAGTCCTCCACTGGACTGCCCCCGGGGCTGGGTGAGTTCGAAAAGCAGAAAAAAGCTCTTGAGACACCGCCACCGCCATCCCCACCTCCTGCAGACACCGCTGCCGCAACACCGGCGCCCGAGGGTGTGCCCGTCAGTGGCAGGTTTCGCGTGAAGTTTGAAACAACCGCCGGCGACTTCGAAGTTGATGTCGATCGATCATGGGCGCCCATCGGGGCGCAGCGGTTCCACGAGCTGGTCAAAGATCAGTTCTACGATGGCTGCCGCTTCTTTCGAGTCGTTCCCAACTTCGTCGCCCAGTTCGGCATCAACGGCGACCCCGGCAAGCATCGCAAATGGAACCGCCAGATTTCTGATGACCCCGTCATTAAAAGCAACGTCCGCGGCACACTCTGCTTTGCCACGTCCGGGCCGAACACGCGTACATCCCAGTTGTTTATCAACTTCAATGACAATCTGAATCTGGACAAAATGGGCTTCGCAGTCTTCGGCTCCGTGGTCGAGGGCATGCACAACGTGGACGGCATCAACCCGCAGTACGGTGAAGACCCGAACCAGCAGATGATTGAAGAAATGGGCAACCAGTACCTGCAGCAGAACTTCCCGGAACTGGACTTCATCAAAAAAGCCAGCATCGTCAGCGAAACGGAATGATTGGCATGGGTTTGCTGTCCGTCTGCAGTGGCCGCAGAACAATTCGCCACCTGCTGCCTGTACTGTGTGGCGGACTGCTGCTGACACTCTGCTCCGGCTGCAATTCGCAGTCACAGCAACCATCGCAAAGTCCAGCCGCCGATGCCACCGCCAGCACGGCCGGCAGTGCTGCGGTTGCCGCCGCAGGCAGCGGCAGTACCGGCACTGCCAGCGGTTCCGAAAGTCAGTGGCGTTTCATCGAACGTACGGCTGACAGCGGTGTCAGTTTCACCTATCGCAACGGCGAGGAAGCCGGCAACTTTTCCATCCTCGAATCTCTCGGCGGTGGCGTTGCGGTACTGGATTTTGATGCGGATGGACACGACGATCTGTGTGCTGCCGGCGGCGGTCAGTTTGCAGGCAAGTCCGTTCTGCCCCTGCCCACCGGGCTTTACCGTGGTCGCAGCAACTGGAAGTTTCAGGATGTGGCACAGTTGGCGAATGTCACAGACAATGCCTTCTACAGCCACGGTATCGCTCGCACGGACTACAATCTTGACGGCTTCAGCGACTTCCTCGTGACCGGCTACGGTGGCCTGCAGCTTTACCTCAACTGCGGTGATGGCACATTTCAACTGCAGCCCGACACCTGCGGGCTGGACGATCGCCAGTGGAGCAGCAGTGCGGCATGGGGTGACCTGAATGGTGACGGCAGTCCCGATCTCTATGCAGCACACTACGTCAACTGGTCATGGGACAATGATCCGTTCTGCAAGGGTGGCCCCGAAAACGGTCGGGAAATCTGCCCGCCTCGCAGTTACACCGGCCTCACCGATGTGCTGTACTTCAGCAACGGGGATGGCACCTTTCGCAATGTGACCAGCGAAAATCCGCTGACTCCCGAAGGCAAGGGCCTCGGTGTCCTGATCGGTGACTTCGATCTGGATTCCGACAACGACATCTACGTCACCAACGACACCGTCAGCAACTTTCTTTACGAAAACACCGGCAGTGGCAGGCTGACCGATGTTTCGCTCGCCAGCGGCTCAAGCCTCAGCAGCCTCGGAGTCCCCGATGGCAGCATGGGCATCGATGCCTGCGACTTCAACGCAGACGGCCAGCCGGATATCTGGGTCGTCAACTACGAACGTGAAACCAATGCCATGTACCAGAATTCCGGGCGCCTGGTGTTTCGCCATGTCAGCCAGCGCATCGGCCTGAATGCCGTCGGCGGTGCATGGGTCGGCTGGGGGACCTGCTGCCAGGACTTTGATCTCGACGGGGATGAGGACATCTTTGTGTCCAATGGACACGTCATTCGCTATCCCACAAATGCTCCTTTGAATCAGTTGCCCCTGCTGCTGGAAAACCAGCAGGGACGGCGACTGATCAATGCAGCCGCCAGCGCAGGAACCGGCAGCTGGATGGATCAACCTCACATGGGGCGCGGAGCAGCCTCGGCCGACCTGGACCGCGACGGTGATATGGACCTCGTCGTGGCCTGCACCAATCAGCCTCTGGGGATTGTGGAAAATGCCACACCACGCAAAGCAAAGGCCGTACTGAAAGTGCGGCTGATCGGACACAAGTCAGCGCGTGAACCCATTGGTGCCTCTTTGCAGCTGCAGTCCACTCCGCCGCAGTCCCGTTACGTCAAAGGTGGTGGCAGCTACGGTGGCTCGCAGACGGAATACGTGCAACTGAGCATTGCTGACCCCGGGAACATCCCGCCCCTGCAGATCCGCTGGCCCTCCGGCATTATTCAGACAGTCACCAGCGTCCCGGCCGAGGCCATCAACGGTCTGCTGCAGATTCATGAACCGCTGACGGCAGAGCAGCCACCGCGGCTGGTTGTCCTGCGTTAAGAAACAGCAGCAGCGAAAACCTGGATTCCGAACGCGACTCGGCGAAACAGCCAGCCGCCAGATCCGTGTCGCCGTCACCATCCGCATCCAGCACCGTCATCGCCGCGTGAATCGGTCGCTCATCCGAGATCACATGCCGCGTGAATTGTCCGCCACTGGTCTGTTCGAGCCAGATGACGGACTGAGTCGGAGTTCCCGGCTGAGCCTGCAGTGCGCGGGCAGGCACCATGGCACACGCTGCAATGTCCTGATCACCATCCTGATCCAGATCGGCTGCCAGTGCCCGATGCACGCCAGGCAACGCTGCAATCTGCTGAGCCTGAAACTTCAGACCACCCTCGTTTCGCAGCAGCCAGATGCCATGCCACGGCTTGATCAGATAGGAATCAAACGCATCGCCGGCCGTGTACAGCACATCCTGATCACCGTCACCATCAAAATCCGTCAGCTCAATGCCGCTGGAACCCCATGAGGGGTCCGGGGCTGCAAACAGCGGCACCCGCTCAAACTGCTCACCACGATTCAGAAACGCTTCAACAACCTCATGTTCCTGACTGACCAGTACAACAAAGTCCAGACGACCGTCACCATCCAGATCCGTCACCGGCACATGAATCGGTCCGGATCGGGAATCCAGTCGCTGCGACCTGAATCCGCTGCCATCCGCCATGCGATCCTGCCACAGCAGATGCAGTCCGCCGGTTGTGTGCCAGCCGAATTCGGCGGCAACAACATCCATGTCCCCATCGCCGTCGAAATCCGCCGCACGCACATCGGCGATTCGCCCCACATCTTCCAGCAACACCTGCCGTCGCGCAGCTCCGCGATAATCAGACAGCAGAATCACCCCGCCACGATCATGATCTGCGGGCAGGGGGGAACCCAGCTCAGCAATCAGCAGATCAAGCAGATTGTCACCGTCAAGATCCACTTCGCGAACCGCCGCAGGATTCTGCACCCCGGCAGCATACTCAATCTGATCACCAGCCGCCGGATCCAGCGAATAAATCCGGCCGGCGTTCATTTCGCTGACCAGCAGGCGCGACTGAGTGGCAGGCGCGACTGGTGACAGCGTCCCCACGAAGGAGACCGCCACCGATGCATCAACGGATTTGCCGTCCGCGGCGATTTCCCGGCGAGCGAAACTGCGAGCAGCAGCGGTGGCGCTGAGATCAGGTAACTGCAGCCGTGCAGGTGCCCGTGACTGGTACCAGCGAACGACTTCGGCCTGTACCGGCGGCTGCAGATCACGACGCCCCGACTGATAATAGAAGTCAAAACCTCGCTGCACTTCGTGGTACCAGTCATCGCGGGGAAATGATTGAGGCGAGGGCAAAGCGTGGCAGCCACCACAGAATGTGCGAATTTGTGGCTCAGGATCAGTTACCCGGGCCCCAGTCGACTGCACCGCTGCCACAGAGCTGCCTTCCGGCAAGTCCCCTGTCGCCGGCGCTGATGACCGATCGCAACCACCGCCGGTGGTCGCAAGCCCCGCCAGCAGCAGCACGTGGCCCGCTGATAACCCAAATCTGCAAAGGGACGGCAGATTGACCATCGCTGGAAATCCCCGTAGTATCTGACGAAGTCGACTGGATGCAGCCGCACAAAGGACAGCTTACCGTGGAACGCTCTGTTCAGGAACAGCCCGAACCTGCAGACCGCAGCCAGATTCTCAAACCTGCTGCCGGGACTCGCCGCAAACGACCACGAACTCGCCGTCCCTGGTTCCGCTGGATGCTTGTTCTGGCCGTTCTGGGTGGCCTGTGGGTGGGCTGGCCGATGCTCTGCCACCGTCAGGCGACAGCCGCCCTGAAGCTTCAACAGCCCGTAACGGCCCTCCGCTGGCTCAGTTGGGCTGATATTTCCGGCCTGTCAAAACTGGAAACCGCACTGCTGCGGTGCCAGACAGCCCGGCGTCTCGGAGACCCCCAGGCGATCCGCACTTCCCTTGAGGCACTGGAAACTCTTGGCGCCTCAGCCCGCCGCATCGAACGCGAACAGATCCTCGCTCTGGCCCACAGCGGGCGAATGCGGGAAGCCGCCCCTCATATGTCCCGCCTGCTCACAGACCTCGACGGAGACAACCGCGATGTCAGTTGCAGCTATATCGTGGGTTTCCTCCGCGCTCAACGGTACCGCGAGGCTGGTGCTCTGATCGATGCCCTGATGAAGGACGATCCCGAAAACCCGTTCCCGTGGTACGCACGCGGGCGAGTTTTCGCACTGCAGCAGCTGTTGCCCAAAGCCGAAGCCGATTTCCGCGAAGCACTGAAGCTCAGCCCTGACTGGCCGGAACCGGCCATCGAGCTGGCCGAGCTGCTGCACGAATCCCATCGGCAGCGCGACGCCATGCCGCTGTTTCGAAAACTGCTCGATCAGCAGCAGTTCACAGTGCGCGCCGCTGTAGGGCTCGCCGATTGCCTGAAATCCATCGGCGAACCAGCGCAGGCAACTGGCGTCCTCGAACAGGCTCGCGCTGCCGGACAGGCCGATGCCACGTGGTGGATTGCTCTGGGACGGCTGCATTTTGAAGAGGGGCGATTTGTCGAGGCTGAGCCGGCTTTGCAGCGCGGACTGCAAATGCAGCCATGGGCCGACGACGCGCTGTTCACGCTGGCCCAGTGCCAGCGACAGCTGCAACAGGATGAAATGGCAGCCGAGAACTTTCGTCGTGTGGAGGAATTCCGAGCCGCACTGGCGAAACTCAGAAATCTGCAGGACCAGATCACCGCCAGCCCCACCGACGAACAGGTACGAATGGAAGCTGCCGAACTGATGCTCAAGTACCAGGACCCACTGGATGGTGTGGTGGCCCTGCAGGGCGTCCTGGACCTGAATCCGAACAACAGGCAAGCCCACAAGCTGCTGGCGGATTATTTCGAACAGGTTCAGCCGGCCACCGAACACAGCCGCCAGCAGGCCACCTGGCACCGGCAACAGGCCGAATGACGACTGCCGCGACTGCCGCAACCACATAAAAAAAGCCCGAAGAGCGACCAAAAAGGCCACTTTCGAGCTGATAAGGTAGCGGCGGAGGGAATCGAACCCCCGACACGCGGATTATGATTCCGCTGCTCTAACCAACTGAGCTACGCCGCCACAACCACAGGACACTTAGACAGAAAACACACGACCGAAACACAGAACCAGCACACCGCCAGCACACAACCAGCCAATGTTCGCCGGTAATTCCCGGCATTTTTTGCCGAAACACCAGCCGTGTTGTCGGCCACTGTCTGCAACCGACGTGACAAATACTAGCAAAATCCGCCGGGTCAACAACCGACCAGCGGCAAATTGCCGACAGAGCGAAAGTACACCGGTACCCACCCCCCGAATACATCGCAGATTCCACGTTTCGCTGGAGCAGTCGACGGCGGGTTTCGAGTATTCTCGGGCCGGCAATCACTTCTGACGACTGCTCACGAGGACACTCACCCCGATCGTTTGGTTCAGCCCGAACAGACCAGGTTTTGAGCATCAGGCAGAGTTTGCCGAAAGCTGTGGTTATATCGATTGTCCAGCGGCAATTTGTGCTTCTGGAACATCCGCAATGCACAACACTTCCGAAAATCAAGTCGTGAAAACAAAGGCGACGATCACACACGACAAGGCTCTGTGTTTTCTGAAGACGGCGTTTCACACTACAGGATTTCTGAGGTAGGTCAATGAACAGGTTCATGCTGGGAGTAGCTGCTGCAGTTGTTCTGCTGCTTGACAGCGGGACGTCGATGGCCGGACTGCTTGGGAAGAGCGGTTTTCCGGGCGGGCTGACGTCCGCTTGCTCGGCCTGCGGCGACTTCGTGGCCGCACGCTGCGGTACTGAGTCTCAGTGCTGCAATGTGCAGCAGGAAGTGGTCTGGGAGCAGGAACAGTATACCTGCACCAAGACCGTCTATGACCAGTGCACGGAAACCGTGCCGGTCACCTGCATGAAAAACGTCTACGAAACCTGCTTCCGCGACGAGTGCTACACGGTCTGTACACCTGTCTATGAGACCTGCTACAAAACCTGCAGCTATACGGTCTGCAAGCCCGTCTACCAGACCTGCTACCGCGATGTGACCTGCAAGGTTCGCAAGCCCGTCTATCAGACCTGCTATCGCGACGAGTGCTACACCGTCTGCAAGCCGGTCTACCAGACCTGCTACCGCACCGTCTGCTACAACGTCTGCAAACCGGTCTACCAGACCTGCTACCGCGATGTCTGCACAACCTCATGGAAAACGGAAGCTCAGACCTGCTTCAAGGACGTCTGCTACACCGTTTGCAAGCCCGTCACCGAATGCCGCACCGTGCAGGAATGCGGTGGCGAATGGG
Organism: uncultured Planctomycetaceae bacterium; assembly: GCA_903896675.1. GTDB lineage: Bacteria > Planctomycetota > Planctomycetia > Planctomycetales > Planctomycetaceae > SXXK01. Next base: position 3,437 of record CAITYU010000563.1, on the reverse strand, counting down.
TGACCGAGACGCGCTGCATCCCGGGCCCGATCGTCGAAAAGTGCGTGACCGATCCCTGCAACCCCTGCGTGGTTCGCAAGGTGCGAGTACAGTGCCCGGGGCGCACCGTGTGCTGCCGCAAATGGGTGCCAAAGATGATCACCAAAACCATCACCTGCACTCGCATGGTTCCGGAAGTCTGCCACAAGAAAGTGCCTTACACCGTCTGCCGTCAGGTTCCGGTCCAGTGCGTCACCAAAGTTCCTTACACCACCTGCTCATTCGTGACAGAAACCTGCCAGAAGCAGGTTCCATACACTGTCTGCCACATGCAGCAGCAGACCTGCACCCGCAAGATTCCCTACACCACCTGCAACTGGATCGAAGAATGCATCACCCGCAAAGTGCCCTACACCACCTGCAGGATGGTGTCTGAAACATGCACGAAGCAGGTGCCGTACACCGTCTGCCGGATGCAGCAGCAGACCTGCACTCGCAAAGTCCCCTACACGGTCTGCCGCCAGGTTTGTGAAACCCGCCACGTGACCCGCACAAAGTGCGTTCCACGACAGGTTTGCGTCACCATGACTCGCTGTGTACCACGAGTCGTCTGTCGCCCCGTTCAGACCTGTGCAGCCCCGTGCGTCGAAAGCACCTGTGCTGCCCCAACCTGTGCTGCTCCCGCACCGACCAGCACCAACTGAGACCAGCAATCCAGTCAGACAGAAGCCCAGCAGGGGGAACCGGATTCCGGTTCCCCCTGTTTCTTTTACACCCGTTTTCCTTCGCCCACCACGCATCCCAACCGTATACTGACGTTCCCGTGGCTAACGAAGCCACGGTACGGTCTCTCTCTGTTTCCCGCCACGGAGATTCCTCGATATGGCTGGTCGCTCGGATCACAACGCCCCCGGTCCACAGGACTTCAGCTTTCTGAATCAATCCGGGACTCCCACCGACAACGCTCCCGGACAGCCCGCAGCAGAACCCACGACGGTACCTGAATTCCCCATCAGCACGCCTCCAACCCCTCCCGTTCAGCCGGTCGCCCCATTGCCCGCCCGGAAGACTCCTGCTGCCGTGGTGGCCCCGTCGGAAACATCGCCTGCAACGGTCGCGTCATCACGCCAGCCAGCGTGGCTTCCCGGATATGCCATCGCCGTTACGCTGCTGCTGATCCTGCTGGCCATCACAGGCCGCATTTCGCTCTTCTCCAGTGCACATCCGCTGGAAAGCCTGCCCGATGTTCGCCCCCTGCAACCGGGTGAATTCCAGATCATCCCCCCGGATGCTCCGCTGCCACCAGAGCATGCCCTGAAACTCAATGAAAGTCGCCGCTTCGGTGATGTCATCCTGACACCACTGAAAGTGACCCACGAACCTGTCACCTTTGAACACTTCCAGACACACACACCAGAACCGCGAATGACCTCCGACGCCGTCCTGAAACTCTGGCTCAGATTCGAAAATGTCGCCACCAACTACGCCTTCCTGCCCTACGACACCACACTCATGTCACTTCGGCATCCGGAATTCGCCACTGATGAATCCACCCGCGCCAACTCCGGACTCAACATGTCCGGCACAGACGCCGCACCCCGAATCCTGAACTTCCTGCACCCTGCCGGCAGCAACTTCCTGCTCACCGGACAAAACGTCAGTCACCCCGTCAAACCGGGCGAGGCGGTCGAAGTCTTCGTCGCCTCCGCAGAGCTGCCGGAAACGGAACTGACACAAAGCTCGTGGACGTGGCGAGTCCAGTTTCGTAAAGGCGTGCACCAGCCGTCAGGACACGGAGTCACAACCGTCGTCGATGTCGCCTTCGACACATCAGAAATCCAGATGGCGGCCACCCCACCGTCGGTCAGCCAGTGACATCACCCGGTAACTCTCGCAGGTGCTGACACAGAGTCACCGCGTTCTGAATCCGGTCCCCGCAGCCGCACGAGACACACGCTGGAACGTCACCGATCAATCCCACGCACCGGAAGAACGTAGTTGAATGCCCTGAGCCTTCACGTGGCCACCCTGCAGCGTGGTTCCAGCACCACCTACAGCGTGCTGCCCAGGCTCACCAATTCGGATTCAATCGCCTGCTGACCGGCAAGAATCTCACCAAGCAACGCCGCAGCCTCTGCGTCCCCACTGGACTGCAGCCGCCCCAGTACTCCCTGAGCAGCCTCACAGATCTTCCGCTGCCCATTGATCATCCCGGACACCAGCGACTTCAGCGCCAGAAACTGCAGGTCCGTGTACTCCGTCGGGAAACTGCCAAAATCCACCGCAAAATCCCGACCATCCAGCAACTGCGCCAGCCGACCCACCGCGTCACGCTGACGCTGAGCCACCGCCTCAAGCTTGCCAGCCGCAGTCACCGCCTCCGCCCGCACCCACATCGATGCCTCAGATGCATACTGCAGAAGACTGCGAGACATCTGAATCAGAACACCGTTCAGCAGCTGATTCGTTGCATCCGACCCCATAACCCAGTCCATCTTTCCAATACTCAATTGAAGAATGCCAGCGACTGAGCAGCCGTGTTGGCTGTGGTGCTCATGACATAAGGAGCGACCCCCAGCAGAAGCACAAACGCCGCCAATGTCAGGGTGAAGGCAGACTCCCAGGATGCAAACGGCAGAGGTACCGGGCGAGCATCCGCTGGACGCGCTTCAAGAAACATCACTCGCAGCACGCGAATGTAATAAAACAGACTGAAAACAGTGTTCAAACCGGCACACACCAGCACCACGTACATGAACGGCTCGGTCTCGGCAGACCTCAGTGTCGATGCAAAGATGAAGAACTTGCCGACGAAGCCACCGAACGGCGGCAGCCCAACCAGACTGAACATGCAGATCAGCATCACCACACACAACGTCGGACTCTGACTGATCAGCCCGCGCACATCGTCCAGCGTCTCGCCAAAGGTGTAGTTCCGCACCAGAGCAATCACTGCGAACGCACCCAGATTCATGAACATGTAAACAAACAGATAATACAGCAACCCCTCCATCGACCGAATCACCTCGGCCGCCGTCGTGGCTCCGGCCGCACTGCTGGACATCACCAGCATCGCCGCCACCGCCATGACCATGTATCCCGCATGAGCAATCGTGGAATAGGCCAGCATCCGCTTCAGATTGGTCTGACCATACGCCGCCAGATTACCCAATGTCATCGTCAGACAGGCCACAAAGCCCAGACCCAGCCCGAAAGCTGTCAACAGCGGACCAGTCCCCTCCGCCCCGGATAACGAAACACACAGACGCACCAGCAGCGCAAACGCACCAGCCTTCGAAGCCACCGACAGAAAACCCGCCACCTCGGCAGAAGCACCCTCAAACGCGTCCGGACACCAGAAATGAAACGGTACCAGCGACAGCTTGAATGCCAGACCCACCATGATCAGCAGAATACCCAGAGACGCTGTCCGCACCTCCGGATCACCCAGGCCGCCC
>CAITYU010000562.1 GCA_903896675.1 uncultured Planctomycetaceae bacterium | reverse complement strand
GGCCGCGAGCGCGTACGGCAAAGCGGCCGCCGGTGGCCGTGGTGCCGCCGGGCAGATTAACAATGCCGTCCGGTACAGACAGCTGAGCTGTCTGTCCGAAGACCAGCGGCTGGGTAATTGTCAATTCCGCATCATCACCGATGACGCGTGCATCGAGCGTGTTCAGCTGCAGAGCGTGTGCGAGCGTGAGGGAGTCACGCACGACGATGTCCAGTCCGTCGGCGGAAATGTCGACGGGCAGCTCGAGGCTGGTGGCGACGACACCGAGGTTCATACCGGGCAGTGTAATCGCCGCTGTACTGGTCGCACCGGTTACGGTGATGTTTGCCGACGGGTCACGCAGAACAACAAATTCGATACCGCTGTACAGGAGCGTTTGTCCGACGATTTCCAGAGAGCTGGTGGTGACTCGGGCGAAGCTCCCAATCGTTCCCACAACTGTCAGGCGATCAAAGCCGCCGGCATCGAACAGCGGCAGTGCGGGGATATCGGCAGCGAAGGTGATTAGGTCGTTGCCTTTTCCTGATCGGAACAGTTCGGGCAGGAAATCGGCGGTGACTTCGGGGCGAACATCTGCCCAGGGCACTTGGATGGAGAACCAGTCAGCATCCACTCGCTGTACCTCGAAGGTGCCGTTGTAGCCGCGATTGCTGCTGGAGAAGCTCCACGTGCCCGGATTGAGCGTCGATGTATTACCGTGGAAGTAGGCGGTCTCGAGGCCGTCGTGAATAAAGAACACGCCGCGATCAGAAAAGCCGCCAGCAGCGTTCAATACTGCCTGCTGGCCCATGTATAGCATGCGTTTTGGAACGATCGAGAAGGTGTTTTCAGAGACCGTGTGAATCTTGAAGGCACCGTTGAATTCCGGGGTATCTGGAGCGTGGATATCAACAGTGTCGCCCGCTTTGAAGTTGTGGCCGGGGAACAGCACGGTGATTTCGTTGATGCCCAGCGGCAGCAGCTTCACTGGGACTCCGTTGATTGAGCCCAGTGCGAGTACCTTCTGAAAGTCGCGAATGCCGGTGATGTTGGCATTGAGCGTGGTCACGCGGGCGTCTATGGGTTCATTGACGAGAGAGAAATCCATCTCGGCCGTGCCGCCGAGTTTTGTCACGGTGTCGTAGCCGAAGTCATCTTCAAACTGGAAGACGTTGGCCCCGGAACCGCCCTGCAGAATGTCGTCGCCGGTACCTCCATTGATCAGGGTCGCCGCACTGCCGTTGTACTTCACGACGTCATTGCCCGCGCCGGCTAAGATCGTCACTGGGGCCAGATGAGTTCCCTCGACAAGGATATCGTCCTCGTCGGTTCCGCCATAGATCTCAACGGCCGATCGGACCGAATCGCTGACCCGGACATACGTGGGGCCTTCATCGCCTTCAAAGTAGACGCCTCCGCTGCCGTTCTGAATCAGGTAGTCATAGCCATTTCCGCCGAGGATCGTCAGCGGGGCCTGAACCCCAGCGCCGATCTCCAGGTAATCGTGTCCAGAACCCAGATCCGCCACAATCCCGGTGACACCACGGAAGGTCTGGCTGCGGCCGAATGCCTGCAGTCTCAGGATTTCGCCTGGGTAATCCGGGTCATTGCCAATTCGAGTGATCACATAGCCTTCATTGATTTCGTCTTCGGCCTCACCGCGCATATGTGCTCGTGCGCCCGTGTTCAGGTACAAAATACCTCGGTTGAATGCCGTGCCGCTGCCGTCGAATTCATTACCGCCCAGATAGACAGGTCGAGGAATCTTCACGTAGAACAGATTAAATGTCGTGCTGAATGTGATACTGAACAGGAAGAAGTTAATTGTAATACTGGGAGTGATGAAAACTCGTCCGGTGTTGCCGTCGAGACCGAAGGCGATGCTGGCGCCACCAAGCGTGAAGCCGAACAACTGAACGGAACCCTGAACAATCCCGGACACGTTGACAACGTAGTTTCCGTTGCCGTAGGGCTGGGTCCCATTGTGGTCCAGACGGCTGATGGAAAAGTTTGTCGATCCCGAGACGCCGAATCCTGATGGTCCGATCTGAATGCCACCGCCAAACGACACCTGGAACTCGCCCTCAGAACTGAAGAAGGCGTTTCCATACACGTACTGCCCCAGCAGCTCCATGCTGCCATTGGCCTGCACGCTGAATACACCAGCATAGGACTGGATATATCCCGACATCTGCAGTTTAATCGTGCTCAGCAGGATCATCTGGCCATTGATGTCGATGCGGACCATGCCCCGGGCAATTCCGAGGTCGTACTGGTCAGATGATCCGCCAGATCGCGTGTTCACCTTGAGATAGAACGTGCTGTCCATCTCAAACACACTGTCGACCCCGAAGAATCCGGAGGACACGGTGG
>CAITYU010000561.1 GCA_903896675.1 uncultured Planctomycetaceae bacterium | reverse complement strand
GTCTGCAGCCCCTTCTGCCGCACCATCACCAGCGCGTCGCCACCGATCTGCACACGGTTCAACAGACCACGAATCGCCGTATCTCGATTTTCTCTCAGCCTGAAGGCCACCTCCTCGGCCGCCGCCTCGCTGACCGGATCACCGCTGCGGTAAAGTACCTCAATGGTATTGGTGCCGTCCCGCGGCGCATCCGCAGCCCGGGCACGCAGCACCACGGCCACATCAACAATACCCTCCCGCAATCCCCGCTCAATCAGTTCCACCGGATAAGTGGAACCCAAATCAATCCGCAGCTGCGGTCTGACTTGCCCGGTTCCCGGATTCAGCAGCGGCAGCTCCAGACCTGGCACCACTGCGGTCGCGGCCGACGTCTTTGGCGTTTTCTCACCCGCACCCGCTGACGGCTCAGTTGCTGACGGCTCAGTTGCTGACGGCTCAGTTGCTGACGGCTCAGTTGTTTTCTCTGCATCATCCAGCTCAGCCAGCATCACCCGCGCATCGTCAGGTGACAGCCGATCGTCGATCACGACGTTCGCCTCCGGAGCCTCCGGGCTGACACTGGAAAACGCAAATCTCTGCACCACCATCCCCAGCAGCGGATACACAATCAGCGGCATCAGCAGCAGCGTCGCCAGAGTTCGACGATCACGCAGCGATTCGCGACATTCCTTGCGGGCCAGTCGAACCAGCCGGCGAAATGTCAGAGCAGCAGCGTCTGATGTGTGGCCACCGGAATTGCTCATGGCTCACCACTTCCCTGCAGCGATGTCAGACGCGCCGCCATCGAGGATTCAGCCGGCATCAGGTCCAGAAACATGTCCGTCAGATGCTCTCGTCCGGTGCGCTGCTGCAGGTCCGCCAGAGTCCCCTCCAGCTTCAACTGGCCGCGAAACATCAGCCCGAATCGGCAGCACAGTCGCTGCGCCTCGTCCAGCCGATGAGTACAGAAAATCACGGCCTTGCCCTGCTGGCGAAGATGAGCCGTGTATTCAAAAATCCGACGACTGCCAACGATGTCCAGACCCCGAGTCGGCTCGTCCATCAGCACCACCGGAGGATCATGCATCAGCGAACGCGCCAGATTCACCCGCTGCTGCTGGCCAGTGCTCATACCCGCACAGCGACGATCCATGAATCCACGCAGGTCAAACAGATCCGCCAGCATCTCCGCACGCGCAGCAGCCTCGTCGTCCGGCACACCGTAAAGATCCGCCAGATACAGCATAATCTCTCGCGGCGTCAGCCACTGATACAGACCCGAACTGGAGGACACCAGAGACACACGGCGTTTCACCTCAATCGGCTGAGTGGCCACATCAAATCCCGCAATTCGCACGGTCCCCGAAGTCGGACGCTGCAGCCCCAGCATCATCCGCAGCGTCGTCGTTTTCCCGGCACCATTCGCCCCCAGCAATCCATACACCTCGCCCGGATACACCCGCATCGATACGCCGTTGACCGCCACCAGAATTCCCGTGGCCGTCGAAAACTCCTTCACCAGATCCCGCACGTCCACCGCCGGCTCCGCCAAAGCGTCAGAGCAGATATTCGGAGTCGCTTCATCTGAACGGCTGGAAGACATCGGGCGGAAACTCTACGGCGGAGTGACTGGCAGAAGATCGTCCTGAACATAGGGCACCAGGCATGGAATTCAATCGCCGACCCCGGTAAAACACCGGGAATGGAACGGATTTGTGTGGAATCTTTCGACAATCGGGATGAGATCAACATGGGCAGAACAGTGGAATTCAGCTGGGTTTTTCGCGTCGCAGGGGCTGCAGGCCAGACCCTGCTGACCGCGTTCTGCATCGCCACACTCACGCACCACGCCGCCGCTCAGCCACCACAGGACGCCTCGCAGAACTGGCACCAATGGCGCGGCCCTTTCAGCAACGGCTCGGCCGCACCAGAGGCAACTCCACCGGTCCAGCTGGATCCCAGCGCCCCGGGCAACTGGTCGCTGCAGCTGCCCGGTGAAGGGGCCTCTACACCCATTGTCTGGCAGAATCAGGTGTTCACGCTGTCCGCAGAACGCACAGACCGGCCGGCCGAGACCCCCGTCCAGCCGCACCCCGATGCCAAAACTCAGCCCCCCAACATGTACTATCGCTTCATCGTCACCAGCGCCGATCGACAGACCGGAAAAATCAACTGGCAGCAGACCGCCATCGAACAGGTGCCGCACGAAGGCAAACACACCACACACACCTACGCTGCGGCTTCACCAACCACCGATGGAAAACGATTGTATGTGTCCTTCGGCTCACGCGGACTGTTCTGCTACTCGCTGTCCGGCCAGCTCATCTGGCAGAAGGATCCCGGTGACATGCGAACTCGCTTCGGCTGGGGCGAAGCCGTCACTCCGGCACTGGCCGGTGACCTGCTCATCGTCAATTGGGACGCCGAAGAGGGCTCCTTCATCATGGCATTGAAATCTGACACAGGCGAAGAAGTCTGGCGGCAGGAACGCCCGGCAGAGAAGACCTCCTGGAATACTCCTCTGATCACGGAATCTGAAGGTCGCACCATCGCCGTCGTTAACGGATCTGACAAAGCCAAAGCCTACTCCGTGGCCGATGGAAAAGTCCTCTGGGAATGCGGCGGTCAGACCACCAATGCCATCCCCAGCCCCCTGCGATTCGAAGAACTGGCGATCTGCATGAGCGGATACCGCAGTGCCGCATCATTCGCCATTCCACTGAACAGCTCCGGAGACATCACCGGCACCGACAGAATCCGCTGGAGCTTCCCCGAAGGTACTCCGTATGTCCCCTCGCCCACACTCAGCGCAAACCGCCTGTACTTCACCGGCAACACCGGAGACATCCTGACCGTGCTCGATGCTGCCAGCGGCAAACCACTTCTGCAGAAAAAACGCCTCAGCGGAGTCGGCAACTGCTATGCCTCACCACTGGCCGCCGGCGGGCATATCTACATCACCGGTCGCGAAGGCACCACTGTTGTGCTGCAGGACCAGCCGCCCTTTGAAGTGGTTGCCAGCAGCCACCTCGACGGCAATTTCGATGCCAGCCCGGTCGCTGTCGGCAAACAGCTGTTTCTGCGCAGCTGGAATACGCTGTACAGTTTCTCAAGGTGACGCAGCAGCGTCGGTGCACCGGCAGGCTGGCCGCAGACCCAATACCTCGATCCGTTGTGTTTCGGCAGCCTGTCGTACCAGTCACTTCAGAAACTGCCGCGAGCATCAGTGACCGCGGTACAGTCAGGGCTGCTGACGATCAGTCTGCAGCACCTTCGCCAACTCACCAGCCACAGCTTTCGCCAGCAGTTGATTCCCCAGACGATTGAAATGACACCACGGGTCCACATACAGCGTATCAGTGACCCCGCTGAACACACCGGTCTGGTCACTGAAGGCCAGTCCCCGCTCTTTCGCCCGCGCTCCGGCCGCTCGCAGCTCAGCATATGCCGCAATCGTCACAGTCTGCAGATCCTGACCGTCAGCAATGCAGCGTTCCAGCTCATATTCCGTAAACGGCTTTGAATCCGGCACATACTGATTCGGCTGCAGCACATGCAGGTATGGAATCCCCAGCCCGCGACACACAGCCTGCATCTGCTGCGAACTGCGAATCCAGAGATCCGCTGCAGTCACAGCCTGCTCCTCCGTGCTTTCCTTTTCCGGCAGTGGACCGTGATGCAGGAAACTGCCGGAATTCGACTGAGAAATCTGCATGCCCAGTCGCGACAACTCGGCCCTCGACTCTTCATCCCGCAAATGCCACCACAGCTGATACAGTGCCATCCACCTCAGCGGTGACTGCAGCGCCTGTCTGCCAAGCCGCTGACGCTCAGCCCGCAAAGTCAGCAACCGCAGCGCCTCCACCGAAATTCGCGGATCCGTCATCACCAGCGATCGCGCATGCCACGAACGAGGATAGGAAATGGAAGTCTTTTGCCGGGCATTCTCCAGAATACTGAGGGCACCGTCGTTGAAGCCGTCAATGTTCAGCACCGCATCAAACTCCCCCCCCAGCGACAGCACATAATTCAATGCCATCAGTTGCTGCGGCTGCTTGTAGCCTGGCAGAGCCAGCCGCACAATCTGCAGCTTGCGCCCCTGCAGTTGCGGCAGCTCCGCCAGCAGCTGCCGCAATGTCGACTCTGCCTCCCACGAAAAATTCCACGCCACGGAACCACCACAGATCCCCAGCAGAAACACGTCCGGAGAACGTTGACGGACGGCCTCCCCGTCGTCACGAAATCCCAGCGAATTGGTCCGCACTTCCCGACCGTCAATTTCCTCTGTACGGTTCAACTGCGGATTGTGCACCCAGCCCAGATACGGATGAATGACTTCAGAGGCTCCCTCACTGACTGCAGCTCCCGTGGCCGCCGCCTGCTGACGCTCAGCAAGTGTTTCAAGGCTGCCATACGGCAGCACCAGCAGCAGATAACCGCGTGCCAGTAAGTCGCAGGCCACCAGAGTCAGCAGCAGCATGGCCACAAAAAACAGCCGACGACGACCACGACGCACAGAGCGCGCAGGAGGCACAACCGGAGGTGACGTGTAATAACCGGATCCGGACATGAGGAATTCCCTGAGACAGTCTCGACACCAACCACATCAACGCGCTGCCGACAGAACCACAAGCTTCGTGCGACGCCCCGCAAGCTCCGGCAGCAATGCCGGTGACATCGTCCGCGAAAAATTCAGTATCGCAGGCTCCGACAGCGACAACTCAGGAACCACAATACTGTTGACCGGCGGTTCATACAACGACGCCAGCAGCACCAGCGCCTCACTGCCACCCGCACAGCGAATCTCAAGCGACTGCAGCTGCGAACACTGCTGCCGCAGGACCTGCAGACCCCGGCGAATATCCCACACCCGCATCCCATCCAGTGTCATCCCCAACAACTGAAACCTGCGCTGAATCTGGATCTGTTTCGCGTCATTGCCCGGCCACGGACCGTGCACACCGGGACGCAGTGACAGTAATGCCACCGGCCCCGAAATCCCCTCCGCTGCCGCTGCCGGTAACGGACCTCCCGGTACCACCACCAGCACCAGCCGCTGCAGATTCTGCAGCTCAACCCCCGCACCATGCAGCACATCCATCTGCAGCGCAACATGCGGCTGACTCTCGAACGTCAGTCTGGAAACCGATTGCTCCGTACCATTCACCTGCACCGTGCCGCCAGCCTCCACCCGCACTTCCCCACTGACGTCCTGCGCCTCTGGCCACGCTCGAAAACAACGGTCCAGCAGCTTTGCTGTTATGTTCTCCAGCAGCATCGGCTCACTCAACTGCTGTTCCGAAAGTGATGGTGCCGCCGCCACAAACTGCTCGTCAATCCTGGTGTTCACTTCATCCTGCGGCAGATCTGCAAATACCCGCAGTTGCGGCGGTTCAAAAAACTTCACCGCTGTCTTCTCAATCATCGTCAGATCATTGCGAAAATGTCGATTGAACCAGCGAAAGGCATGCAGGTGCAGCTCCTGTGTGTCCGCATGAGGCCCCTCGGTGATCTGCAGACCCAGTTTGTCGCCCGCCTTGTACAGCTGATAAACATGCCGCACCTGACGATGAATATCCACAACCCCCTCCAGCGGAAAAATCGGATCCTTGTCCGTGTTCGAAATCAGCAGCGGACGCGGGGCTACCAGCGCAGCCAGCTTCGCATAGTCCCAGCGAAACGTGTTCACAAAATACATGCAGTCACAATGCCCTTCCACACACCCGTTCACCACGTGATCCCGCAGACTGGTAATGCCCGCCACCGGAACCGCACAGCGGATCCGGTCGTCCAGTGCCGCAATCCACCAGCTGTAAGCACCGCCACCCGAACGACCAGTCACGCCAAACCGCGAAGCATCCACCTCCGGGCGAGTCTCCAGATAGTCCAGAGCACGCATACAGTTCCACGCCTCCACGCCCGCTGGAGTATACCCGCGGGAATTCCACCACCAACGGTTCAGTCGATGCGTCCCATGATGCACTCCCTCGATTTCACCCAGTTGCAGGGTGTCAATCGTCAGACACACGTAGCCGTTCCGAGCAAACCAGGCACCATGATGCTGGTAGTGAGTCTTGTTGCCAAAACTGATGCCGTCCTGCTTCACCTGACCATGACCGCACACGTACAACACGGTCGGCAATGGCCCCTCCTGCTTCACCGGCCGGTACAGATTGCCCGTCACATACAAACCCGGAAGTGACTGAAAATGCAGTCGCTCCACCACAAATTCAGGATGCTCCACCACACCGGTCACAACCGGCTGTAGTGGCAGGCGGAGGGGCAGCGGATCCAGACCCAGCATGTCGAACAACTGCTGTCGCAGAATCGGCTTTTCCCGCTCCCAGTCAGCCAGAGTTTCAAAGCGAGTCAGTTCGTTTGACCGCTCCAGTTTTGTGACCTCAGCCTCAAAAAAATCCGCCAGTTCAGGAGCATTATCCAGCGTACGCCCCTGAGCACCTGCCGTCGCAGACGCCACTGTCAGAGTAATAAACACCATCAGCAGCCACAGAATTCGATTCATGGAATTGCCCTGCTCAGAGACGAGGCCACGGATTGATCGGCAGACGAGCTTCAATGACTGCAGAAACGGGCGGTCACTTCACCATCCCGGTTGATCAGAAAAAACAGACACCCCACGTCACCCAGACGCATATTGTAACGCCCCCAGGCCCCTTCACCATACGGCTGCGGCCAGTCATCAGGAAATGCCTCCAGCCCGATCAGTGGCCAGAATCCTGCAGTCGGACCACTCGAATAATCCAGGGAATGCAGTGCACACAGACACTCCGACTGTCCACTCAGCAACTCAGGGTCATCCAGTTCGAACGACCCTCTGCCGATCTTCGTACTCCCCGTGATGGAAAAATACCACGGCAACCAGTGTCCCGCCCTGAAAAACACAGGTTCACTCCGCGGGTATTCAAGAGTTCGATGAATCTGCCCGGAAAGCTGCGGTACCACAAAACCAGGTCGCGGACACTGCTCTGCGGTCATGGGGGAACTGAGCTTCACTGAGCTGAATTCGATGTGCACTTTATTCGCATCCCAGTAGCCCTGCTCATCCGCCAGAAACAACAGCATCACCTCGCCACGCAGCCTGTCAGAGACAATGTCCGTGGAATCCACAAAACAGAACTGAGCCACAAAGGTGCAGGGACGACCTGCATGAGTCGGCCACGGCTTCGTGGACTCGCGATGCGGCGTTCCACCCAGTCTCGTCAGCCACGGACGCCTCGCCGGCTCCACACTCCACAACAGCAGATCCACCGGCACCGCAGGCCCCGGTAAGGCACCGCCACGACAACGGGCAGCACACTGTTTCCGCGCCAGTTCAATCATGCACAGATGCGCCGGACTGGTAATCGGTGTCCCATGGATCTTCCACAGATCCAGCGGATCATTCGGGTCCATCGAGTCAAACCGCCGCGGGCCTGACGTACTGATCAGCATCTCCATCGGAAACACCGTGGACCAGTGAGCAAAATCCACTTCGGGATGCCGAATCACCGAGTTGCGAGGCTTTGCAGGCACCGCGACCGCAGACGACTCAACCGCTTTCTCCTGCTCCAGCAACCGCACTGCCTCGGCACTGATCAGACTGAACTGCTGAGCTTTGAAGAACGCTTTCAGACTGGGTGAAATCAGCAGCAGCAGACCCGCAATCAGCTCCACAATTCCTGAAACCAGCAGGGGCAGACAGGGCATCGCAAGACGCAGCACAAACTCCGCCACGTCCAGCCTTCCGATAGCGACAATCGTCCTCAATATCATAAACCCCGCCCACGTACTCTGCAGACCTGCAGCAAGACACGTCCAGCCGATCAACTGCACCAGCAACGTCTCGCCTCTCCACAACCTGGCAATCAGAGCCACGTAGATCAACGGGCGGATCACCTCGCCAAACCACGCCACATCCGCAAATCCCTGCGACAGACGAAAATACAACGGCGACAGCACGTCCAGAATCAGGACCGTCGCAACCGCAAAAAACAACACACGCCCCCGTCGCTCCGGATCAGACATATACGCCCCCCAGCATCGCAAACACTGGTACTGCCCCCCCCCCAAACCACCAACCATCAACTGAAAACTGAAAACCCCTGTCGACTCACGTCGTGACGCCCCGTCACCCCTTGATTCGTGTCATTCGTGGCATTCGTGGTTAAAACCGCCCCCTGCACTCCTTGCGATTGTCCGATTCATCCGTGTTCATCCGCGGCGAAAAACACGGCCCTGCAGTCCCTGCAGTCCCTGCTGGCACCACCGCCAACTGAGAACTGAGAACTGAGAACTGAGAACTGAAAACTGAAAACTGAGAACTGAAAACTGAAAACTGAGAACTGAAAACTGAAAACTGAAAACTGAAAACTGAAAACTGAAAACTGACCTATTTTCCCACCGTCGCAGTCCGCTGCTGATCGCTGAGCCATGCCATTGCAGCCGCAGGCAGACTTTCATGCCCACCGTCAAACACTGTGATCACCGAAGGCCCGGCTCGCCGACGTAAAAAAATTTCACGCCCCAATTCACCATCCTCGGTTCGGTCTTCAGCAGTCGGTTGCTGCAGCCGACGATCCCGCACCAATTGCTGAATTTCCAGCTCGCTGATCTCTGGGCGACCAAGGCCACGACAAATGGCATTGAATGCCCATAGAGAATGACTGACGGGAACAGAACCCGTATGACCGTCTTCCACGCCCGCCCAGATCGAAACCGGCAGACTCGTTGCCTGATGCAGGTGAAACACCGGCGAACGATCCCGGTATTCGGCATCAATCGCAGGCGATGTCCCCGGAGCCCCCGACAGGGATTTTTCAATCATCTTTGCATATTTGCCGGGTTTGCCATCCTGAGTATGAAAGCGGTGCCATGCGGCCAGATCCGTCGGCCCCACCCATGACGAGATGGCACTGAATCGGTCCGGATGATGGCCGGCCATCAGCAGCGACATATGCCCTCCCCCGGATACGCCCGCCAGATAAATCCGCTGCCGATCCACCTGCCACAAACTGCAGGCATGGTCAATCGCATCAAGGATGTCCTGCCTTGCAAATCGCGATCCACAGGCCTGCGGCGACTGATTGATCCCGCGAAAATTCGGGTGCAGCCAGATCCAGCCCCGCTCAGCACAGGCCTTCAGCCACTTGCTGTTGTCCTGGGTATAGTCAGAACTCCACGAATGCAGAAATACAAACAGTGGTGTCTTCCGAGTCGTCGCGGTGTCGGGTGCCCACGCAAGAACCGGCTGCGATTTTCCGTCCAGCGAACTGGGAATGTCGTACTGCAGTGTCGCGGGCAATGCAGAGTCTGCATTCACAGCATCGTCAGCCAGCAGGCATGGCCACACTCCGCGACCGCAGGCAAACACACAGATCACCAAACTCAGAAAGGCTAACTTCCGCACGTCAGCACTCCACAAAACGATTCACGTCAACCCAGCCACGTAACGAGCAAAATTGTGCAGAATCGCCTGCCAACCGTCCCGCTGCTGCTCCAAGGAATGCGCTGTCTCCGCCTCAAATGTCACCCGCACCATCACGCTGGCACCCTGCTGCAGAAACTGCACCGCAGCCTTGCGCTCGCCAAAAGAATATTCCAGCAGACGACAGGGCTCGACGGCCGTGTATGTCCCCGCAAAATCAAACCCAAAACTGCCGTCTTTGGCCTCCATACGGGACGAAAAATTGCCGCCAACCCGGAGATCAACCATTGCCGCCGGCGTGTGCCAGTCGTCCGAGGCCGCGTTCCAGTGGATGATGTGGGCCGGCGAAGTGTAGGCGTTCCAGACCCGTTCCATGGGCGCGGCTATCAACGCTTCAACAGTGATGTTCATGAGTACCTGGCAGCGACAAATGTGAATGGAAAAACAGGCGCAGGATAGCATGACGTGCCCCCGGATCGCTGGCAAGCCCACCCAACGCGAAAACATCAGGCCCGCTGACCCAGTTGCTCCACCAGATTCTGAACGGCAACAGTCACCTCGTCATGGGTGGCACCGCGATCGTTCAGCAACGCC
>CAITYU010000560.1 GCA_903896675.1 uncultured Planctomycetaceae bacterium | reverse complement strand
CTTCCCAGGGCTCATTCTGCTCGCCGCCGCCGGCTGGAAAAAACTCGCACTGCACCCACTCGCCAAAACAGCACTCGTGCTGCTGCCAATGCCATGGACCATGCAGCCGTTCGCCATCAACCAGTACGGAATGCTCTGCGGAGGCAACAGAGGAGCCGCATCGATTGGCCTCGAAGCCGGCTACTGGGCCGACGCTCTCAATGCAGACTTCTGGACTCAGATCCCCCCCAACAGCACCCTGCTGGTCGCCCCCGTCAGCCACCAGTTCCAACTCTCCGCAATCCAGACTATGGTCCCCGTCATCCAGCAGAGAAACATTACGCTCAAACCCTGGCTCTACGAAAAATCCACGGAACCACTGCCGTGCCGACTGCTGCTGATTCACCGCCTTGCCGACCTGCGACCGGAACTCAGCCGCGATCAGGCTGACAACCCCGCAACTGTGACCGTGACCAGTGGCGGAACGATCCTCGCCCGCATCATTGATCTGCCACAAACCTCATCACACAACTGAACGCAGCCACACGTAAAATCTCACCAATTCCAATTTCCCACGGTTCACCCGTTGCTGCCGTTTTTGGTTGGATTTTCCAACACGGTGCTGCTACTATTCGGCCCGCAGAAGTCCTCAGTTGCAAACTGCTTGTGTGCCTGAAACTGACCATTTTGAAGTGTGTGTCAGGTCAACCGTTCACAATCACGGCTGCTCCAGACTTTCTGCCGGTTGATCATCCGGTCAACTGAAACAAGTCTGCAGGTGTAGTTCCCGGAATTGACGCACTGCGTTGTTCCAAAGATCTACCAAAGTTTCCTCCCGCCTTATTTCCCCGCCAGTACTCTCCCACCCCCCGAACAGGTTTCGACCGAAACAGCCTGCGGATCGTCGGCACCCTGATGCTTGCTTCCCTGATGCTTGCCTCCCGGTTGCTGCCCTCCCGTGGCTGATCCCCACGGCACCCTTTCCCGGATGCCGCGGGATGTCCGTCGCAGGATTTTCCCAACGACTGTGCAGGTTGCCCACCTGAATGCACCAGAAATCAACATTCAAATCCACGGCAAAACCTTCAATTCCCGAATTGGCGGATCGGTTTTTTGATTTTTCGACGAACAAAATTCACCGATCAACATGTTGAAAAAGTGTGTTAGATTCCGAACATTGGCGGTGTGAACGATTCGGATTGGTACTACCATTCGCGATCAGGAACATCGCCGCCGGAACCGAGTTGACAGGAATTCACTCATGGCTGCAGGTAAGAAAACCTCACTCACAAAACGCCAGCGCGAAATCTATGAATTTCTCCGCGATAAAATCGTGAACAGAGGCTACGGCCCCACTGTCCGCGAAATCGGGCAGCACTTCGAGATTCGTTCGCCCAACGGCGTTATGTGCCACCTGAAGGCACTCGAACGAAAAGGCCTGATCAGTCGCGAACAAAACATGTCTCGCGCGATCCAACTGGCCGAATCGCCCCAGAACCGACTGAACGTGCGACTGATCGGTACCGCCGCTGCCGCCGGCCCCATCCAACCCTCGGTGTCGCTGGATGAAAGCGTCAGCTTCCGCGAAGTGTTCGACGGCATGGATCTCGGTTGCCTGAAAGTCGAAGGCAGCAATTTCGCACCGCTCAATATCGCCAGCGGAGATTACCTGATTATCTGCCGGGACGCCCAGGTGACGCCCGGTTGCCACGTCGTCGCCCTCGACGATCGCCACTCCGTCGTACTCTGCACAGTTCAGGAAGGCTCCAGCCAACTGGTACCGCTGATTTCTGGCGGGTATACCCCCACAACTCGGCAGGTTCTGGGAGTTCTCACGGGGGTCATTCGCCGGTTTCGTCGTCCTCTGCCTCCAGCGGAACCTGCAACCTGAAATTCTGCAGGTCCGCAGCCAGATCCGCAGCGGCGTGACGCCAGAACAGCCCGCCATCGTCGCTCGATTCACCGGCAGACTGCAACACTCGCAGCGCTCCGGCCGGGCTGTCAGTCTCCAGCAGCAGCGAAAATGCCGGGTTGCCGGGCTGTAAAGCCTCGCCACCCGGCGCGTCCGCCAGACGTACCCCCGCAGGCAGTCCGTCCATCGCAGGCCACGGCATCTCCGCATCACCCCGCTGCGGACACCACACCACCAATTGCATGCGAAAACCCTTCGCCACTCCAACCCAGCCCTCCAGCCCCGCCTGCCCCAGTTGCAGACGCAGCGATAACCCCTCCCGGGCAGAATCATAAATCCAGTGTGAAGCAGGAATCCGCGGATTCACCTCCAGCAGCCACAGGTCCTGACCACTCAGAACAAAATCCAGACCGCAGACGCCACGCAATCCCGCACCCGCAGCAAGAAACTCGGCTGCCGCAACCGCCCGCCGCTGCAGTGACTGAGACAGCCTGATTGGCCCCCCATTTCCACACCACAGATACTCACGCGAACCCGCACCCAGGGACCGCCAGCCACAAAACTGCAGACTGGCCCCCAGCAGAGCAGCCCGACCTGCCGAGAAAAAAAACACCATCGATATGGGCATCCCGGGCACCCGTCGCTGCAGCAACAGCCCAGCCCCGCCAAACGGAGTCAATGCCCGCACCCGCTCGTCCAAACCGCCATTCACACGCCACACACCCGCACCACCAGCACTGCGCTCAGACTTCACCAGCCAGTCGCCCCCGGGAATCGGACCATGGCAGGCCCTCGTCTCCGGAAAATCCACGCCACTGCCAGCCACCCATTCACTCAGATTCCGCCAGTTGCGAACAGCACGCACCGCAACCGGATCGCAGCCGGCAATCGGCCGGCCACTGTGGCTGAGCTCTTCGAGTACTTCCGGAGCATTCTCGAGGCCACCGGACCAGACCAGCGGCACAGCCCCCGGAACCATCCGCAGCAGACCCGGCAAATCAGCAAAGCTCTGCAGCCTGCCCAGAAACCGGCCCCCACCAGATTCCAGCAACTGCAGCAGATCCCGATCACCGAAAAAATCACAGCACAGCGGCCGCAATCCCGCAGCGACTGCAGATTCCGCCAGCGATCTCACACTGGCTCCCACCAGCACGACCTGTCCAGTCACCGTAATCCCCCACTTCCACTCCGGTTCCGACGAAACTGCGGATCCACAGGGCCGGTCAGTTGAACATCCGGACAAAAAACGCAATCCTGCGTCCTGGACCGGGGACGGGTTATTCAGCAGAATGCTTCTGCCGCTTCGTGAGTCAGCCTGTGTTCCTGCATTCTTCCATTGTTTCGGTGACCTTGTCCACTCACGCAAGGCTCAAAAAAAGGATCCTGAAAGATGTCGATGTACGTCGGAGAAGCTCTTGTCGGCGAAGGTAATGAAGTGGCTCATATCGACCTGCTGATCGGCGACAAGGCCGGCCCGGTCGGTGTGGCTTTTGCAAATGCACTGGCTGATCAGAAGGCAGGCCACAGCAACCTGCTGGCAGTACTCACTCCGAATGTTGCAGTGAAGCCCAGCACCGTCATGATCACCAAGGTCACCATCAAGGGTGCCCGCCAGGCCGTCCAGATGTTCGGCCCCGCCCAGAAGGCCGTGGCGGACGCTGTCACCGATTGTGTCAAAAGTGGCGCAATTCCAAAGGACCAGGCAGAAAGCCTCGTCATCGTCTGCGGCGTGTTCATTCACTGGGACGCTGCCGACGACAGGAAGATTTACCAGTACAACTACGAAGCAACCAAGCTGTCCATCGAGCGCGCCATGAAGAATCAGCCCTGTGTCGACACAGTGCTGTCACAGCGTGATACCGCCGCTCACCCGTTCTACGCAGGCTGATTCGGCACACTGTGCCATTCACTGCTCAGAAATTCCACAGGCCGCGTGCTCTTCCGCACGCGGCCTGTTTCGTTTGCTACCGCTCTCCGCCTGAAACAGCAGCCTCGCCCTGCTCCCGCCGCTTGTACGCCTGATAAATCGACTCCATCTCAGGCAGAGTCACCTGTTGCAGCGTCCGACCGGACTCACGCACCGCCGTCTCGATTGCCTGAAACCGCCTCGTAAACCGGGCATTCGTCTTTCGCAATGCCTCCTCAGGGTTGATCCCCCAGCGTCGGGCGATATTCACCACCGCAAACAGCACATCTCCCAGCTCCGATTCCGCACGCTCACGCCGCGCTGTGTCAGTCCACGGCTCATCCGGTACCACCGCCGTTTCCGCTGACGGCGTCACCACCGGCAGCTCCGGCGTTCCGAACAACTCCACCGCCAATTCACCCAGCTCTTCCCGCAGCTTCTCAAACAGCATCAGGCGATCCGGAAAATCATATCCCACCAGAGCCGCCCGGGACGACAGCCGCGCTGCCCGCGCAAGCTCCGGCAAAGCCTTCGGAATGCCCTCCAGCTGCGACGATCGCGCAGGCTTCTCCTGCTGCTTGATCGTCTGCCATGCAGCACGCACCTGAGACACCGTTGCCGCCGAGCCTGCGCCAAACACATGCGGATGACGACGCACCATCTTATCCGCGATCTGACGCACCACCGCCGTCAGCTCAAAACGCCCGTCATCCGCCGCGATCTGAGCATCCAGAATCACCTGCAGCAGCAGATCACCCAGTTCCTCCTGTATCGCACCACTGTCGTCCGCATCAATCGCCTCCAGCAGCTCATAGGTCTCTTCCAGAGTATACGGCTTGATCGTCTGCAGAGTCTGCTGCCGATCCCACGGGCAGCCGTCCGGAGCGCGCAGTCGCGCCACCACCTCGCACAGTCGCTGGAATTCCGGGAGTAACCGCGGGAAATCCGGGGGAGTTCCCGGGATCGGACGCTCGGAACTGACACCTTCGTCCGCCTCAGCCATCACCACACCTTCCACCACGGTTTGTTGACCTGCGGTCGTCGCGGCGGAGGTGGCGGCGCCGGGCCGTCCATCGAAAAACCACGCTGACGAATCTCCGGCTGCGACTGCAGCACCGTACCCTCAGGCAGCAGCACACAACTGAGCTCGCCGTCAGACCCGGCCCCCGTGTCCGTCATGATCATCCCCAGTGCCGACTGCACTCGAGGTACCGGAACATGCCCGATCACCAGCGGTACCGGAGCATCCATCGGAGCACCCAGCAGGATGAAGTCCTTGGAATACAGCCACGGCGGATGTGTCAGCGAATAATCTCGCTGCCGCAGAATTCGTATCTGAGTCTCAAAGGGCAGATTGCGGTCCATACCCGCATGCACAAACAGAAACTCAGGATGCTCCACGGCCCACGGCAGGTCCGCCATCACGGCACGCTGCTGTTCCGGGATCGCCTGCTTCAGCGCGTCCAGATCGCCGAATGGAGCCCCCCACGACTCGAAGGTGCTGCGAGTATCATAATTGTGCACCCAGCGAGACGCGTAATCGATGTATTCAGGAGACGGCAGCAGCTTCAGCGAGCCCATCATTGCCAGCTCGTGGTTGCCACACACCCACGTCACGCGACCATGCTGCTTCACGAGGTCAAAAAAGACCTGCACAGTACCCGCTGGATCCGGACCGCGGTCCACCAGATCACCGATGAACACAATCCACCGGCGCTGCACGTCGGGCAACCGCGCCAACTGACCAATGATCTGACGCAGCTTTTCCGTCTGACCGTGAACGTCCCCAATCACCGCAACCGGGCCGTCAATCTGATGCGGAACTGATGGCATTGCAGGGGCGTCGCTGAGGAGGCATCACTTGCCGAGCATCACGAGAACCAGAAAAAAAACTACCGGAGGTGGGACTCGAACCCACACATGGTTTTACCCATACCGGATTTTGAATCCGGCGCGTCTGCCATTTCGCCACTCCGGCCCGCTGGCCCGTTTTTGCGGACAGGCAGGAAGCTTATCCGCTGAAAATCCGGAAGCAAGCCGTGAATCCGCGTTTTTTCGCCAATTCCAGGGCGCAGAGACCACGCGACCCACAGATCCTGGCCAGCCGGAAAAACCCGGGAAATTCGCGAATCTCCCGTTTGCCTCTATTGTCACGGGATTTCAACTCGAAACTGGCCAAATCCAGCTTCGTGCGGTATCCTTCCCGCAAACAGCTTTCTGAAACTCAAAACCTGAGCTCTCCCATGTCCAGACTGGTTTACGTCGCCGGTAATCTCGTTCCTGCCGAACAGGCGATGGTCAGTGTTTTTGATCACGGCCTGCTGTACGGCGATGGCATCTTCGAAGGCATTCGCGTGTACTCGGGAAAGGTGTTCCTGCTGACCGAACACGTCGACCGGCTCTACGAAAGCGCCATCGCCATCCGCCTGCAGATCCCGCTCTCAAAAGCCCAGATGACGACCGCCGTCGAAGACACCGTCCGGGCCAACGGAATTGTCGACGGATATGTTCGCCTCGTCGTCACTCGCGGTGCCGGTTCGCTGGGACTCGATATCCGCCGCACCGCAAACCCCCAGGTCATCATCATCGCCGACACCATCACGATGTACCCCGAAGACATGTATCGCACCGGGATGCGGCTCATCACAGCCTCCACCATCCGTAATCATCCCGGGGCCCTCAGCCCGCGAATCAAGTCACTCAACTACCTCAACAATATCATGGCCAAGATCGAGGGCACAGATGCCGGGACCGTCGAAGCCCTGATGCTCAATCACAACGGGGAAGTTGCAGAATGCACCGGCGATAACATCTTCATCGTCAAACACGGCATCCTCAAAACGCCTCAGCCCGACGCCGGAATTCTCGAAGGTATCACCCGCAATGCCGTCATGAAACTTGCCCGCGAAGCCGGCATCCCTGTCGTCGAATGCGTCCTCACAAGACATGACATCTTCATCGCTGATGAATGCTTCCTGACCGGAACAGCCGCAGAAGTCATTGCCGTCACCAGCCTCGACGGACGCCAGATCGGATCCGGTCAGCCCGGGCCGATCACCGGCCGACTGCTCGAACTCTTCCGCAGACTCACTCGCGGAGAATAACCAGCGTCCCCGGACATCTGTCCCTCCCCTCAACTGCACGCCCACGCGAAAACCGGAAATGCCCCGCAACCACGACCTGTTCGACGACACCACCATGACCTTCGGCGAGCACCTCGAAGTGCTGCGAATTCATGTGTTTCGCGCCGTTGTGGGACTGCTGCTGGCCGTCGCCGTCAGCCTGTTCTTCGGAGATCGCATCTTCTACTGGCTCAGACAGCCCGTCGAAAAAGCACTCCGCGAACGCGGCATCGACAATGTCGCCATGGATGTCCCCAAACAGTCGTTCTATCAGTACCTCACCGGCATGTTCTCAGGCCCGACCAAAGCCCAGGACACCAGTCAGCAGCCACCGGCTCAGCCGCAGCCTCCGGCCCTGAAATCCGACCAACTGCTCGTCCGCATCGACCGTGCTGAACTCCTCAAAGCACTCGGACAAAACCCCACAGACACGCCCGCCAACCCAACTCCCGCCAACCCAACGCCCACTAACCCAACGCCCACTAACCCAACGCCCACTAACCCAACGCCCACTAACCCAACGCCCACCACCGATTTCGTGAATGTCGTGATCACTGCTCCGGAATTCGCGCAGTTGCAGCGAGTCATCGAGGACACCTCCCGCATCACCACGTTCAAGGTTGAAGAAGGTTTCATGGCCTACATGAAAGTCTGCTTTTTCAGCGGACTGATCATCGCTGCACCATGGGTCTTCTATCAGCTCTGGCTGTTTGTCGCAGCCGGTCTCTACCCCCACGAACGGCGCTATGTCTACGTCTACCTGCCCCTCAGTGTCATTCTGTTTGCACTCGGAGCAATGGCCGGCTACTTCTACGCCTTCCCGCTGATGCTGGACTTCCTCATCGGCTTCAATCAGTGGCTGGGTGTCACCGTACAGCCACGACTCAGCGAATACATCAGCATGGCCATGCTGATGCCACTCCTTTTCGGAGTCAGCTTTCAACTGCCGCTCGTCATGGTCTTCCTTGAACGCATCGGTGTCTGCAGCGTGCAAACCTACCGCGAAAACTGGCGGATCGCGGTACTGGCCATTTCCATCGCCTCCATGCTGCTCACAGCCTCGCCGGACCCGTGGAGCATGCTGCTGATGATGTTCCCTCTGCTGTTGCTGTATGTGCTGGGAATCTACCTTTGCCAGTTTCGCATCGGCGGACCAGCCAGCCCCATCCGCTGACTCCGCATCTCAGCCCCCTTTCCTGACGTGCTTTTCCCCGAACCTTCCGTTATGCTTCGCGCGGCAGGAGGTTGGCGACCGCGTCTGTCCACCTGCCTGATTGCCCCGTCAGAAAGTGGTCTGAATGTCCGAATCTTCCACACGGGACGCGGAAATGTCCCGCCCCGAATCGAATCGCCCCGATTCCCCGCGCTGCGTCGTTCGCTACGGCAACACGCGGCTGCTGGGGGATTTTGAAGCCCGTCGTGACCAGCGATTTCAGCGTGGCGACGAAGTGATCGTCAGATCAGAGCGTGGAGTTGAGTGGGGCGTGGTGCTGTGCCCCGCTGATGCTCGCACGGCCACGTTCATGGGCGGTGGACGGTCCGGCGGAGGTCGCATTTTGCGCGCTGTCACGGACGACGATCGACGTGCTCGCGAAGAGCACGCAGTGCGCGAGCGGGAACTCTTCCGCCGCTCCGTCGATCTGATGCGCGAACGAACCCTGCAGATGCAGCTCATCGATGTCGAATTGATTTTCGGCGGCGAAAAACTGGTCCTGTACTACCTGTCGGAATCACGAGTCGATTTTCGCGAGCTCGTCAGGCTGCTGGCTCGCGACTTCAACCTGCGGATCGAGATGCGGCAGATCGGTATCCGTGACGAGGCGCGACTGCTGGCAGACTACGGCGACTGCGGCAAACCCGTCTGCTGTAACACGCACCTGCGGGAAATGCCCGCCGTTTCCATGAAAATGGCCAAACTGCAGAAAGCCTCACTGGACCCCAGCAAAATCTCTGGTCGCTGCGGCCGACTCAAATGCTGCCTGCGATACGAATACGACACCTACGAAGAACATCGCCGGGAATTGCCGCCCGTCGGAGCGACCGTACTGACCAGGTCGGGGCAGGGCCGAGTTCTTTCGCAGGAACTGCTGGCCCGAAAACTGGTTGTCGCTTTTGATGATGGACGCCGGCAGATTGCCGATGAATCAGACATTGTCACAGTGATCTCGCGCGGTTCACGGCGGAATGAGAATGGTGAGGATGACTGAAAATTCCAAACCCGCGCTTCATTCCAGTGTTGCGTCGGATTATCATTTGCTGACAAACCGCCTCACTGTTCGTTAAATGATGGGTCCAGTCTCGATGGAATCGCTCAGCAGCACTTCGTCCAGTACCTACCATCCAGCGGCCTTTCGCTTTGTCTATGCCGCCCTCCGCTACACTCAACAGCAATTGGGCCGCAACTCCGGCTCGGAAAAAACCGGCCACATCTCCGGTTCAGAACTTCTGGACGGCATTCGCCTGCTGGGCCTGCAGACCTTTGGCATGCTCTGCCCCCTCGTATTCGCCCGCTGGGGCGTTCACACCACCGATGATTTCGGCCACATCGTCTTCCAGATGATTGATTCCGGCGACATGCGACGCACCCGGGATGACTGTCTCGAGGATTTTTTCGGGGTTTACAGCTTTCACCAGGTTTTTGTTGACGATTACGTCCCTGACGTCAGTGGTATTTTCAATTGACTTGTGATTCCCCCGCAAAACTCGTACGCTGACGGTCCCGCCTGTTTGCCAAATCAAGGACTGTCTCATGTCCGCCCCCGCCAGCATCTCCGAACTCGTTCGTCGCTGCCTCATACGGCTGCTCCTGAAACCGCGACTTGTCCCCTGCCCGGTTCCCGGACCGCGGCGACCGTCCAACCACACAAGACAGCGTTGTTCGTCGTCGCTCGGGGGACTCCCGCGTTTCCACCGTCTGATCCGCCTGCTCCTCGCTCTGCCTGCGATCTGCACGTCGCTGGTCCCGACCCCGCTCTGTGCTGCAAACGACGACACCTTCACCACAAAAATCGCGCCGTTGCTGCAGCAGCATTGTCTTTCCTGCCACGGCCCGGATGCACAGGAATCCGGTTTGCGGCTGGATTCGCTGCAGGCCCTGAATGCGGGTGGCAAGGCGGGGCCGCCGATTATTCCCGGTCAACCCGACGAAAGCCTGCTGATCGTGGCGGTCCGCCGCACCGACTCCACACTGCAGATGCCCCCCGACGGGAAACTCCCGGACGAAGCCATCGCACTGCTGCAGCAGTGGATCGCAGATGGTGCTCAACACCCGCAGGGAGCTGTCGTTCCCGCTCAGCCAGCACTCCCGTTCCAGCTCTCTCAGGCCCGCCAGTTCTGGGCTTTTCGGCCGCTGCAGCCTCCCGAAATCGACACCCCGGATGTCAACCCTGTCGACACCCTGACAGAACTTCTGCTGCGCGAACGGGGATTTGTCAGAAACCCACCAGCCGACAAGCTGACGCTGATCCGCCGCGCCTCGCTCATGCTGACGGGACTGCCACCTGCACCTGCCGAAATTGACGCATTCCTCGCCGACTCTGCACCCACCGCCTTCGCCACAGTCGTCGACCGACTGCTGGACAGCCAGCAGTACGGCGAACACTGGGGACGACACTGGCTGGACGTCGTTCGCTACGCCGATTCCAACGGACTTGACGAAAACATCGCCCACGGAAATGCGTGGCGTTATCGCAACTATGTTATTCGCTCAATCCAGCACGACAAACCCTTCGACCAGTTTCTCCGCGAACAACTGGCCGGCGATCTGCTCACCGACTCAGCATCAGACGAACAGACACGAAATGACCGCCTGATAGCCACAGGCTTTCTGTCGCTCGGTCCCAAAGTCCTCGCCGAAGGCGATGAAAAGAAACTGATGCTGGACATCATCGACGAACAGCTGGACACCATTGGACGCTCCATGCTGGGACTGACCATCGGATGTGCCCGCTGCCACGATCACAAATTCGATCCGCTCACCCAGGCTGACTACTACTCGCTGGCCGGCATCTTTCAAAGCACCCGGACCATGGAATCGCTGAAGCGGATCGCCAAATGGCATGAAAACTCAGTCGCCACCACGGCCGATCGCCAGCGACTGGAACAGCATCAGGCACAGATCGTCGCAAAGAAGGCGGAAATCGATGGCCTGCTGCAGCAGTCGTCCGCTGCCGCCGGTTCTGCTGCTCAGCCGCTCCCCGAAAATCAACTGCCACCGGAAATACAGCAGCAACTCGCCGCACTCCGGGCATCCCTGAAGGAACTGGAATCGACAATCCCCGAACTGCCCACCGCCATGGGCGTGACGGAGGCCGAGATTGCCAATGCCCGAATCCTGTCACGAGGCAATCACCTTGCGCCAGGACGACTCGTGCCTCGCACCATCCCCGTCGTCCTCGACGCTGACAACTCCTTCCGGATTTCCGAAGGCCGCAGCGGTCGTCTGGAATTCGCTGAGTGGCTGACCAGCACCCGCAATCCACTGACGCCGCGAGTCCTTGTGAATCGCGTGTGGCGGTGGCATTTCGGACGGGGAATTGTCGCAACCGCGGATAACTTCGGAAAGCAGGCCGAACCACCCATCAATCCCCGGCTGCTCGATTGGCTGGCCGCGGACTTCGTCAGCAGTGGCTGGTCTCTGAAGGCCCTGCACCGCCGCATTCTGTTGTCACAGACCTGGCAGGCCTCCGCCGACCGCAGTAATCCGGCAGAACAGTCCGATCCCGACAATCACCTGCAGTGGCGCTGGTCGGTGCAGCGGCTGGAGGCAGAATCCGTTCGAGACTCGATCCTCGCTGTCTGCGGCAAACTGGACCGCAGCGTCGGAGAATCCATGCTGCATGTGAAGAATCGGGAATTCCTGTTCGACCATACATCGAAGGACCTGACGTCCTACGATTCGCTCAGACGTTCCGTCTATCTGCCGGTCATCCGCAACAATCTGTATGACGCCATGTCGCTGTTTGACTGCACTGACGGCACTGTGCCGAACGGTGACCGCGGCGCTTCAACGGTGGCTTCGCAGGCCCTGTTTCTGATGAACAGTCCGCTGGTGATTTCAGCGGCCGAACATCTGGCACAGGATCTCTGCAACAGCAGCTCGGACTTTTCAGATCGAGCGACCCGATTGCCGCGCGCCGTGCTGGGACGACAACTGTCCGCACAGGAACTTGCAGAACTGCAGCAGGCTGCCCAACAACTGCATGCTCAGCTGCAGGCCGATGGTATTCCTGCAGCCGAACGTGATCTGGCCGTCTGGACCAGCCTCAGTCAGACCTTCCTGATGTCCAACGAATTTCTGTACATTCGCTGAACAGGTGCTGTTATGCCGGAATTCCGATTGAATCGCCGTCAGGCCCTGCAGTCCACTGCCGTTGGTTTCGGCGGCACAGCCTGCTCAGCCCTGCTGCATGCGGCGTCAGCAGCAGACGCCGGCCACAGCCCATTCCACTTTCAGCCTCGCGCGAAACGCGTGATCTTCATGTTCATGAAGGGTGGGCCCTCGCAGGTTGACACCTTCGACTACAAGCCAAAGCTGCAGCAGGACGACGGCAAATCGCTGCCCTTCGCCAAGCCACGCGTCCAGTTTGCTCCAACCGGCAACCTGCTGGGATCCCCGTGGCGATTTCGTCGGCACGGACAAAGTGGCATACCTGTCAGCGAACTGTTTCCCCATGTGGCTCGCTGTGTGGACGATATCTGCTTCCTCAATTCATGCCACGGCACGAATGCGGCCCACGGCGGAGCAGCCCTGAAGCTGCACACCGGCAGCGACAATTTTGTACGCCCCAGCATGGGTGCCTGGATCAGTTACGGACTGGGCACAGAGAATCAGAACCTGCCCGCCTTCATTACGATCTGCCCCACGCTGGCTCACGGAGGCCGCAACAACTGGGGCTCGGCATTCCTCCCGGCTCAAAGTCAGGGCATTCCACTCGGAGTGGCCAGTCAGCCCGCCACGGCCGCTGCGGTGCGTTACATCGCCAATCCCCGCTGGTCCGCACCCGCTCAGCGAACACAACTTGACCTGCTGCGTTCACTCAATGAACAACAACTGCAGCAGAATCCCGCCGAAATGGCCCTCGAAGCCCGCATTCAGTCCTATGAACTGGCGTTCCGGATGCAGACCGAGATGCCTCGACTGCAGGATCTCACGCAGGAGACCCGCGAAACCCAGGATCTCTACGGCATGCACGATACAGTCACCGAAAATTTTGCTCGCCAGTGCCTGATGGCTCGTCGCTTCGCGGAAGCCGGAGTTCGATTCATCCAGGTCACTCACAGCGATGCCTTCGTCCAGTGGGATCAGCACGGGGACCTGCGCAAGGGACACACCAAAAATGCCCTTGAAGTCGACCGCCCCATCGCCGGACTGCTGACCGACCTGAAGCAGCGCGGGCTGCTGGAAGATACGCTGGTCCTCTGGGGCGGTGAATTCGGCCGCACCCCGACCGCCCAGGGAACCACCGATGGACGGGACCATAATCCCGAAGGATTCACCATGTGGATGGCAGGTGCCGGCGTTCATGGTGGTGTTCGATATGGCGCCACGGATGAATACGGCTACTACGCCGCCGAAAACCCCATGCACATCCATGACGTTCATGCCACGCTGCTGTACCTGCTGGGGATGGATCATGAGCGATTGACGTATCGCTATGCCGGTCGTGACTTTCGGCTCACTGACGTCGCCGGCAGGGTGCACCACGGCATTTTCAGTTGAACACTGTGGTTGTGTGCCTGACGGCCCCCGATGTGGTGGCACATCCGGTCCGCACCGCTGCCGTGCCCGGCGACTGCTCAGCAAAAAGCCGCGAAATTCGCTTGATTTAGCAATTTGTTCAATGCATCATTGGGGACATGAATGAATTCCACCCCCCAAATCCCCACGATCACTTCTTCCGCCGCACTTTTGATGTGCTCGAAAATGCCCGCGCACTGCTGAAACTCCAACTGCCGGCGACGCTCTATGCAAGGCTCGATCCGGATTCCATCCAGCCCGCCAGGGAAACGTTTCTGGCTGCCGACGAAAATGAAAATCGGCTCGATGCACTCTACACAGCTCGCATGCGGAACGGGACACAGGTTTGGATCTGGCTCCTGCTCGAACACAAAAGCTGGATAGATCGCAGAATTGCTCTGCAACTGCTCAGATATGTGCTCAGAATCCATGAATGGCTCGACCGTAATGGCCAGCCGCCGGGTGTCATTATTCCAATTGTGGTCTACCACGGAGAACACCTCTGGGACGAACCGACGTCGCTTCGTGACAAGGTGCAGGCCGAGGACGACCTG
>CAITYU010000559.1 GCA_903896675.1 uncultured Planctomycetaceae bacterium | reverse complement strand
TCTCCCAGCCTGGTTGTGTTGCGTCCCTCTGGGAGCCTCGCCGTTTGGGAGGGCGAAGCTCCTGCTGAGCCGAAGAGGCTGAACGGTTGCTGAATGCCTTGTCATTACCCACGAAACCATGCGGGCCGTTGGAACGCGTGTTTTGTTGATGTTCTGCCTGCGGCTGCGATTCAGGCCTGAAGGGTGTTTTGGGGGCCTCATTCATACACAACTTCACCGCGGGCAACGCCCCAGGGACCTGGGGCAGAGCTCCCGAAGCTGTTCCTGAATTCACAGCCAACACATTCGCCGATCATCATAGGCGGATCAGAGCGGCTTCTCTTTGCCAGCCGAAAACGATGAATTCCCTGCGAGGCAGCGGCGGAATTCCATCGACAACACCCCGGTTCGCGGGTAACGACAATCGCTGAATCCTGCGGCTCGGCAGGAGCCTCGTTGTTTGGGAGGGCGAAACTCCTGCTGAGCCGAAGAGGCTGAATGGTTGCTGGATCCTGCGGCTCGGCAGGAGCCTCGCCCTCCCGAGGAATGAAGCCTCGCCCTCCAGGGGGAAGTCGCCGAGCACCAGTTTGGTGACCCCCTTGGGACAACACCCGTTGGCCTCCGCCCACGGCTCGCCCTTCGATGCCACGACAAGTGGTGACTTTCGCGGTCAAAAGACCTCTTCACACCGCGCACTTCATTTTGCCTGGAACCTGTTTTGGAGTGGGGGCTTAACTTGCCCGGGCTGAAGCCCAGGCTACGGTTTTTGTCATCGGCGTCCCGATTGGCCGCGTGAACCGTGGGTTTGCGCAAGGAGAATCTGAATTCCCGGACAAAGGCTCCAACGCCATCACTCGGTGACCGGGCCGACCACCGCTGTGTTACTCCTGCGGAACTCCTGAGGGCACTGCATCCTTCATCCAGCCGTCCAGCAGGGTCTGCAGTTCGGCCACCTTTCCCGGTTCATTGGCTGCCACGTTTTTCGTTTCACCGGGATCCTGACGCAGGTTGTAAAGCTGCAGGGCATTTTCCGTGGTGCTCGATTTGGCCTTGTTTTTGGCTTTGCCCTTCCCTGCATTCTTTGCGGGGTTGGTGGTTTCTCCTGCTGCACTTGTGCCGTCTTCGCTGGCCGGCCCGGCCAGTCGCAGCAGTTTCCAGTCGCCCGCTCGCACTGCAGCTCGTACCGGTGACTGCACCAGCAGCAGGGAGTCGTGGGGGGAGGGTTTGCCGGCAGTCAGCATGGGCAGCAGACTGCGGCCGTCCAGCGGCAGCGGCTGATCCGATGAACCGCCCGCAACCTCCACGAATGTGGGAAACCAGTCGATGACATGCACGGGTTCTTCGGTTCTGCCGCCGGCCGGGATTCTGCGTGGCCAGCAGGCAAAGGCGGCAGAGCGGATACCACCTTCATACAGGGTTCCCTTGCCGGCGCGGAAGGGCGTGTTGCGCGTGAGGGTGTCGGGGTTGGGGCCACCGTTGTCAGCGGAGAAGACGATCAGTGTATTCTCCAGTTGTTCGGCGTCGCGGAGTGCCGTCACGATCTGACCGATTGCTGCATCGACAGCGGCCAGCATACCGGCGTATGTGCGTCGATTGCCGGTCAGATGCTGATAGGGGGAAAGGTACTTTTCGGGGACCTGCAGCGGGGCGTGAACACCGTTGAAGGGCACG
This sequence comes from uncultured Planctomycetaceae bacterium, assembly GCA_903896675.1. Classification (GTDB taxonomy): domain Bacteria; phylum Planctomycetota; class Planctomycetia; order Planctomycetales; family Planctomycetaceae; genus SXXK01. The sequence continues at coordinate 6,998 of CAITYU010000559.1, read as the reverse complement.
TACAGGAACAGGGGTTTGGGTTGCTGACCGCTGCGGCTGCGGATCAGCCGGACGGCCTCATTCGCCAGCAGCTCGGTTGTGTAGCCTGACTCCTGCAGCGGTTGATCGTTGCGGTACCAGTCCGGTTTGCCATCGCGAATGTGGGTGAAGTAGTCGAGTGCTCCGAAGTAGTGCCCGTACTGATGATCGAAGCCGCGTGAGGTGGGGAGGTAGTCGCGCTGGAATTCGCCGAGGTGCCATTTTCCGGTGATGGCGGTTTCGTATCCGGCGTCTTTCAGGGCACTGGCGAGCGTACGTTCGGCCAGTGGCAGTCCCCAGCGTGCTCCGGGGCGTACGATCGTGTAGACCCCTGTGTGCACGGCATAGCGGCCCGTCATCAGAGCCGCTCGTGTGGGCGAGCAGACGGGCTGGACGTAGTGTGCACCGAGCACCGTACCGGCTGCAGCCAGTGCATCGATTTGGGGTGTCTGGATGTCGGTACCGCCATTGAAGCCGCAGTCGGCGAACCCGAGGTCATCGACGAGGAACACGACGATATTGGGGCGTTCAGCTGCATTGATGAATGCGGTATGCAGCAGTGTGATCAGGACTGCAATCGATGCCAGGGTTCTCATGCGAGTGTTCCTGCTGTGGGGCGGCGGTGGATGGAAGGTGGAGCAAGACCGGGGATGGTATCGCGTTCAGTCTTCACTGGCGAGCCGGGCAAGCCAGTGCCCGGGTGTGCGGTCAGGCCGCGGGCATCCGCACCACGATTCCCCGAGGCGCAGGACCCCCAGTGCGCTTCCGCCCAGGGCTCGCCGCTGTGCGAGCCGATCATTCCTCTGCCCCCTGCCCCCTGCCCCCTGCCAACTGCCAACTGCCAACTGAAAACTGCCAACTGAAAACTGAAAACTGAAAACTGAAAACTGAAAACTGAAAACTGAAAACCGAAAACTGCCTACGGCCTCTCACCCAGATCGAAGCGATCACGAATGCGACAGTAGAGTGTTCCGCCCAGTCGTCCGACGAGGTCGAGCAATTCCGGATCCGCAAAACCGCTGTCGTTCAGGACTGCATCGTCGATGTGCATGTGGACGATCCGCCCGATGACGATGTTGGCGCCGCCCGGGCCCTCGCCCAGTGCGAGGTGCTGCAGCAATCGACATTCGAAGCTGACCGGCGACAGTCGGACTCGTGGGACGCCCACCACCACCGAATCTGCAGTTTCCAGACCTGCCAGCTCAAACTCAGATTCTTCCGGCGACAGTTCGCTGGATGTCAGTTGCATCTGCTGTGCGAGGGGGTATGGCACGAGGTTGACGACGAATTCCTGGCGGGCCAGAGCATTGGCGAGGCTGTCTTTGGGGCTGCCATCCCGGCGGTTGGCCGGACAGAACAGCAGTGTTGGCGGTCGTGACCCCACGCCGCAGAAAAAACTGTACGGAGCCAGGTTCAGCACACCCGTCGGCGATACGGTGGACACCCAGGCAATTGGGCGCGGCATTATGGTCCGTGTTAAGTGCAGATAAACCTTGTTGGGATGCAGTTCGCCTGGATCCAGATCCATAACCGTCTCTTGTCGCAGATTAGGGTGAGCACTGTGCGGATGGTGTGCGGTATCCGGAATTATCCCACGATTCCACACGATGTGCAGTTTAGTACCGGTACGTCGGCTTGCCGCCCGGATCAGCAGCGATTCGATCAAAAACCTGTTCTTCCTGAATTTCCCTGTTTGCCTGGATTCGCAATTGCTCACGCAGATAACAGCGGTATTCTGGGGGGAATATACGGTGAACAAGTCCCTTGAGATACTCGGAAATACTCATGGATCGACGCAGTTTCTTCAGAGCCGCCGGGAATGCCACCGCAGTCTCTGCGGCCACACTCAGCACACCCGTGTCGGTCCAGGCGGAAGGTTACCGTCGCTGCGATCAGGTGCATGTGAAGCTGTCGCAGGCGGACATTGACAGATGGGTACAGCCACTGCCATTTCCACCGCTCCTGCCGACTCGTGCCGTGCGGCAGCAATCTGACGTCCAGGATCCTCCGCTGGGCGGCGGGTCGCAGGGGATTGCTCCGGAATTCTACTGGCAGTATCCCGGTCTTGCCGTGCAGCCTCCTGCGGGAACCGACTGGGCACTGGCTCAGGCTTCGAACTTTCGCCCCGACGACATCTATCGTGGCACTCAGGACAGTCAGCCGGCTCCTCTGCAGTTTGCCGAATTGACTGTCAGGGACGTGGTTCAGGAAATTATTCCCGGCTGGTTGACTCGTGTGCTGTGTTACGGATTCATTGAGCGTGATGCTGGCGGCCGGGTACTGCAGCAGCATTTCAGTACTCCGGGACCTACCATACTGGCTCGGTCCGGTCAACCTCTGGTGGTGCGACTGCGGAATGAAGTGGATCCGACGCTGATGCTGGATACCTCGATGCATCAGCATGGTGGCCATGTTCCGGCACATTCCGATGGTCATCCCAATTTTCTGGTCGAGCCGCGCAGTCTGCCGGGTGACCAATGCGTGCACGGGATTGGCATCAAGGACTATTACTATCCAAATCCGGTACCCCACGAAGTGCAGCAGCAGTCCGGGACTGAGGCGAACCCACTGGCATGGCAACCGCTGTCATCCTGGGACTATGCCGAGATTCAGAACACGATGTGGTATCACGATCACGCCGAAGACATCACTGCTCATAACGCACTTATGGGTCTGGCCGGCTGGTTCTTTCTGCAGGACGATCCGATCGAGGTGGACGGTCATGATGTGACCGGTCCGGATGGCTGGCGGCGGCACCTGCCTTTGAAGCAGATCCCGCTGGTGTTCAAGGACCTGTGTCTCGTCCCGGTGACACAGTCTCAGCAGATACAGCCGGCGGTGTTGAAGGAACTGCAGACTGCGGATCCGCAGCGTGGCCTGTTCGGTGAGGCGCGCATTCACTTTGATCCTTTCGATCATAACGGGACGCTGGGCACAATTCAGCTGGTCAACGGTGCCGCATATCCGCGTTGCGCCGTCCGTTTCGAACGCTACTGGCTGCGGATGCTGGATGCGTCGCTGGCTCGCTTTTACAACATTGAGTTCTGGGTTGTGCATCCGCAGACTCGCCAGCGCAAGCGATTGGTCTTTCATCGGTTTGGAAAGGACAGCTGGCTGTTTGATCAGGCACAGCAGCAAAGTTCCGTATTTCTCGGCATGGCGACTCGCGCCGACGTCTGTCTCGACTTTGCCCAGTTGAAGTCGGAGGTGTTCAGGGGGTTTGGTCACGGTGATGGCACTTATGAAGTGCTGGTGGTCAGCACTTTGAATCAGAAGGACGGACGTGGTCCCGGACATGGCGACAATGAGCAGACACTGGCCGACAATCCGCGCGGGGGGGCTGAGGACATACGCGAGGACCGTGATGCCCCATTGTATCTGCTGAAATTCATTGTCTCGGACGTGGCCGATGATCGTCAGACGTGGCCGTTGCAGAATCAGCAGTCGGGGCAGGATCCCGAGCAGTTGCAGCCGTCGCTGCCGATGCAGCAGGGAACGCGTCTGCGGAGACATGTGCAGTTGCCGATCCCGGATTCGGAAAGGATCTATATTCGCGAGTTCAATTTCGAGCGTGGTCGCGGGGCATGGCAGATCAACAAACGCTTTTATGATTCGTGCATTGCCAATGCTGTCCCACAGTTGTGGAGTACAGAGCTGTGGATCCTGAGAAACCGCAGCGGCGGGTGGTGGCATCCGATTCACCTGCACCTGGAATCTCATCAGCACCTGTTTGTGCGGGCCCGGAATCAGCGTGGCGAGCGGATCACTCTGTGTCGCGAGGGATATGACCCGCGGCACTTTGATCCGACGCTGGCCGAGGGGCTTGAGGCGTGGCAGCCGGAAGCCGAGCAGGCACGCTGGCGCGAAGCATTTCAGCCCCCGGAAGGCTCAGAATTTCATCATGACGCAGCCGTATCCGACTTTGACTGCAGTGTCTGGAATCCGGGGATCAAGCACGACACTACGATTCTGGGGCCGAACACGGAAGTGCATGTGCTGATGCGATTCCGGACATTTGAAGGACCCTTTGTGTTTCACTGTCATAATCTGGATCACGAAGACATGCGGATGATGTTCCAGATGGATCCGCGCAGTGGACTGGTATTGCCTGATGAGCACCTGAAAGTGCGCCGCCCGTACTGGTACTTCAAGTCACCGTGTGCTGCGGAACACTGTTGTGAGGAAAGTTAGCGGTGGCAGGAGCGGACTTTGGGGCGGATGAAGTTGCTGGAATATGGGGCATTCGATGAAGATATCGGTTGGTGATTCGGTGACTGCGGAAGCGACGCGGCGGTCTCTGTTGCTGGCCTCCGCAGCAGCGGCCGGTACGGTGGTGGCTGCCACGGCGGTGCGTCCGCGTCCGGTGGTGAAAACGGGAATGACGGCGGAACCGAAAGTGTTGACCGCGGGGGCCAGATATTCTGATCAGTTGCCGGATGTGGCCTGTGTGACGCAGAGTGGCCGTGTTGTGCGACTGGTATCGGATCTGATTCGTGATCGGATCACGCTGGTCAGCTTCATGTATACTCAGTGCAACGGAATCTGTCCGGCCACCAGCGGTTTGTTTCATAAGCTGAGGGCTCCGCTGGCGGCCGAATTTGGTGATCGCGTGTGTCTGGTTTCGGTGACGCTTGACCCCCTGACGGATACTCCGCAGCGACTGCGGCAGTATGCCCGCAACTTCCAGGCGGAGTCTGAGTTGTCGCCGCCGCAGGGGCTGGCATCGTGGACATTTCTGACGGGTGGAGCTGAGGTTGTGGAGTCGATTCGGCGCGGATTCGGGTATGTTGACCCGGATCCGGTGCGGGATCAGGATCGTTCGCAGCATGCAGCTTTGTTTACCTTCGGCAATGACAGTACGAACCGCTGGTGTACGTTTCCCGCGGGGCTTCCGTTTGAACAGGCCCTCGCGGGTGTGATTCGCGTGTGTGGCAGCAGCAGTCGTCAGCGTTACGGTCGTCTGCCCGTTCCCGAAGCCTGAGCCGTGAAATTGGCCTGGCCAAACCCGGTGTTTCGGATCGACCGTGTTTTGCGGATTTCTGATAAAGACGTGAACGCCATGGAACGCTGCATTCTGACTGCCTGTGTGTTGCTGTTGTGTCTGCCGCTGTCGGCAGTTGCGGGGCTGGACGAACCGGCCGTGAAGGCTCTGGACGACCTTCGTCACTCTGAGACTCCGCCGTCACCCCAGCGGAAGCCGTGGCTGTTGATTCCCCATGCCGGGATGAAGTCGGAGGGTTGTGAGCGTCAGAGGCTGCAAAACGTGGAGACCAGTTTCGGGGATGTGCAGAAGTTGTCTGCAGAGTTGCGTGCGGAGATGCTGGCGCGGCAGCCGGTGCTGACAACGCAGCGTCAGCAGCGGATGCGGGATGAACGAGCGCAGGTGATTGTTTCGGATCTGCGTCGGCTGGTGCGGGATCCGCAGCTCCTCGTTGCTCTGGGCAAGGCTTTTTTCTGGGATCAGCAGGTGGGCAGTGATGGTCAGACGGCCTGTGCCTCGTGTCATTTTCGGGCCGGCGCCGATGCTCGGCCGATTTCCTTCGGCATGCCGTTGCGGCTGGCGGTGGCGTTGCCGGGCGGCGGGGAATTTGCGGGGACCGGGCTGGAGCCATCATGTGAGCTGCGTGCGGACCAGATTCTGCGGGTTTACGAGAACCGCTGGGGTGGGATGGTGAATTTTTCCGGTCAGTTGAATGTGCTGGCTGTGCAGGGTCTGAGAAAGCTGACAATGGCCGCTCAGGCTGGTGGACCCTTTCCGGTTCAGCAGGTTCGTGAACGTCTGCAGCTGCTGCAGTTGGTGGATGGTGCCCCGGAGGACGTGCGCGTGGGGTGGCAGGGGCTGTTGTCTGCTGTGTCCGGTGCTGGTGTTGCTGAGGCGGGTGTTGGGAGTGCTGAGGGATTTGCGGTCGAGATACTGACTCGGCTGCAACTGGTTCTGGATGCCCTGCTCTACAGCGGTGCAGTGCGGACAGTGGATGCCGCAGCGGCCGCGGAGTATGCCGCCGTCAGTTTTTCGCCGGGGACAAGTGTGTCTGAGCTGCAGGGACGCTGGCCGGGATTAAGTTCTGATCAGTTGCTGGGCGTTACGGGTCTGGGGCGGGCATTGGCACCGCAGGAAACGCAGTTACAGCCTGATTTGCAGCAGGCCAGCGTTGTGAAATCCGCCTGTGACCAGTTGTTACCGGCGACATTTCAGCGGCGGCGCGAGCTGCCTCGGAATGCTCCGTCGGTGATCAACGCGGTCTTCAGTGATCGGTTGTTTCATGACGGGCGTGCAGACAGTGTGTTTAATGGTTATGACCATCTGGGGGATGAGGCGGGGCCGGACGGGTATGGGAAGTGGGTGGTTCGCGATGGTCGCTGGTGTCGGGTACTGGTGCGTTTGCCGGACGCAGCGCTGGCATCGCAGTCGACAGCGCCATTGCTGTCGGCGTCTGAGATGTCGTGGTTTGGGCGACAGTACCATCATGTGGCGCGAAAGCTGCTGGACCGTGTTCCGTTGTCGCATCAGCAGGTGGCGGAAACCGATTCGCATCTGGGCCGACTTGTGCGGGACGGCCGAGTGATCATGACTTATCGGCAATTGATCAAGCGGGTGTTTTGTGACGAGTGGTGGTGTGGTGGGCAGGTACCGGCAGTCGCGGAGCGTGACGCATTGACGGGCCACGCGTTGCGGCTGCAGCAGATGGAGGCGAATTTTTCACTGTTCTGGGGTGTGGCGGTGATGGCCTACCAGCAGCAGCTGGTGTCGGATCAGAGTGAATTCGACGATCTGATGAGGTTGCGGCGAGCGGGTGAGTCGGTGACAGCCGGGAAGTCTTCCGAGCAGGCATTGCGAGCGAAGTCGATACTGGCGGGTTACCGGGCATTTCAGGATCATGCGTGTGCGGACTGTCATCGGGGGCCTGAGTTTGCGGGTGGAACGCGGGCCACAGTCTTTGGTCCGGTGCTGGAATTTGAGGATCCACTGGATCCATTGA
>CAITYU010000558.1 GCA_903896675.1 uncultured Planctomycetaceae bacterium | reverse complement strand
TCCGTGTTTTCCGTGCCCTTCCGTGGTTGAAAAAATCCCCCCACACCCCAACGTCCCACACCAATTCGTGTCATTCGTGACATTCGTGGTTCAAAATCCCCCCACACCCCCACACCCCTTCTCCGTGTCCTCCGTGTCCTCTGTGGTAGAAAAACACCACACCAAACCAACGCCCGACAGCCCACCCATCCCCGCCTGAGACCACCGAGCTCCAGCTCGGTAACAATCCATCCCCCCTCTACCAGCCCCCCACCAAAAAACGAACGCCCCTAACGCAACAGCCCCTTCGGCTCGGCAGGAGCCTCGCCCTCCCACGGGACCACCCACTGACAAAAGCACACTGAAAACAGACAAATCAATACGGACCACCCCAACACACCCCAACGTCCCACACCCATTCGTGACATTCGCGACATTCGTGGTTCAAAATCCGCCCCTTCACTCCCGCATTTTCCGTGTTTTCCGTGCCCTTCCGTGGTTGAAAAAATCCCCACTCACCACATCCCCTGCCAGCCCCCACCAAAACCAAACGCACCGCACCGCAACGTCCCCGTTCGGCTCGGCAGCAGCCTCGCCCTCCCACGGACAACACCGCTCCAAATCGGTCAGATTTTCTCACGAAATGCATAGATCCGGCTGACGAACCGGGAACGGTTGCGTAGAGTGGCGGTTTTTCAGAGAACACACCGGTGAGACTCCATCACTTCCAGGAAATTTGCCGAAGGACGCTCGCGTCGGTGCGGGCTTTTCAGTGAATTCCTCGCTAAATTAGTGAACAACCACCGACTCCCACAGCACTCGATCTTGAGGACACGTTGATGACGGCAGACCAGATCCGACAGGTCATTCTGGATATTCTCGAGCGGATCGCGCCGGATGAAGATCTGTCGGGACTTGACGATGCCCGTCCGTTCCGTGAGCAAATGGAACTGGACAGCATGGATTTCCTCGACATTGTCATGGAACTTCGGAAGATGTACCGCATCCAGATTCCGGAAGAAGACTATCCAAATCTGAATACCATGGCCGGAACTGTCGGCTATCTGCTGCCCCGTTTGAAAGACGTGCCGGCCTCAGCCTGAAATCCTGTCCGGGACGCACAGTACAAAAACGGCCCAAACCTGCCCGCCTTAACCCCTGTTCGTTGAAGCTCGCCAGTGAAGTACGATACCGTCATCATTGGTGCTGGGATGTCGGGGCTTTCCGCGGGCGTCCGGCTGGCGTACTACGAAAAGAAGGTGTGCATCCTTGAGCGGCACACCACGATTGGCGGGCTGAATTCCTTTTACCGGCTGCGTCGCCGCAATTACGATGTGGGCCTGCACGCGATCACGAACTACGCCGAGCCTGGAACCAAACAGGGACCGCTCAGTAAGCTGCTGCGTCAATTGCGAATGACTTGGGAAGACTTTGATCTTCGGCCACAGCTGCGGTCTTCCATCGTCTTCCCGGACTGCACATTGTTCTTCACGAACCAGTTCAGTTTTCTGACGGAACAGGTGGCCTCCGCATTTCCCTCTCAGATTGACGGTTTTCGTCGATTGGTGCAGCGGATTGCCGACCATGATGCCCTGAACCTCGAACGCACGGTTCTTTCAGCCCGTCAGGTGGTCTCAGAGTACATCCGTGACCCGCTCCTTGTGGACATGCTTTTTTGTCCTCTGATGTTCTACGGCAGTGCCACGCCGAAGGACATGGACTTCAACCAGTTCGTGATCATGTTCAAAAGCATTTTCCACGAAGGGTTTGGTCGACCGTTTGCCGGAATCCGGCTGATTCTGAAGAAGCTGGTCAAGCACTTTCGATCATTTGGTGGTGATCTGCGTCTGCGAGCGGGTGTCAGTCAGATCCAGCATCGTGACGGGCGAGCCACCTGCGTGACGCTGGACGACGGAACGCAGATTGAGGCCGACAATATTCTGTCATCAGCGGGCGCTGCGGAAACGCTGCGATTGATCGACCCTGAGAACCCGCCTGTCAAGGCGCCACCGGGCGACATTTCCTTTGTGGAATCCATCAGCGTGCTGGACTGTCCTCCGGCTGAACTGGGCCATCGTGACACGATTGTCTTCTACAGTGATTCGCCGCAGTTTCACTACGAGCGGCCTGAGGAACCGGTGGACCTGCGCAGCGGGATCATCTGTTCTCCCAACAATTTCGACTACACAGAACCACTGGAGGACGGTCGCATCCGAATCACCGCCCTCGCCAATCCGCACTACTGGATGAATCTCCCCGAGGATCAGTATGTCTCGGAAAAGCAGCACTGGAACGACCGCATTGTCTCCAGTGCGTTGCAGCACATTCCGGATTTTCGTGGCCGAGTCATCGATACGGATGTCTTTACACCACGAACCATCCGACGGTTCACTGGCCACCTGAATGGCTGTGTCTACGGCGCGCCGGAAAAGTGGGTGAACGGCCAGACGCCGCTTAGCAACCTGTTCCTGTGCGGCACTGACCAGGGCTTTCTGGGCATCGTCGGCGCCATGCTCAGCGGCATCACCATCGCCAACCGACACCTGCTGAAATAACCCTGTCGCCACGCCAACCGCTCGCCCCCAACCCCGCCCGGGACCACCGAGCACCAGCTCGGTCCACCCACCACCCCCTGGACCACCGAGCACCAGCTCGGTCCCCCACACCCCGGGAC
>CAITYU010000557.1 GCA_903896675.1 uncultured Planctomycetaceae bacterium | reverse complement strand
GTACAGCATGTCAACAGTCGTCGCTGCTGGTTCCCTGCGGGCAGCCCTCAGGGCAGAACTGCGGGCCTCGAGGGCAGCACTTCTGGACAGAAGCGATTCGGCCATCGCGGCCTGCAGCGAGCTTTCGTTGCTCAACGGATCGGCGGTTTTCGTTCCAGTTGGAATCCGCAGCATGTGCTCGACCGTTGGCCACGCGGTGACTGAACCCGGAGTGGCTGAGAAAACACTCCGATAATCGACGCTGCAGGCCCCGACGGGAAACTGCATGCGAATAGGCAGATTGATGCGGGATCCCGGTAATTCCCGTCCCGTGCGAACATCGATGACAGCAACACCAGTACCCCGCAGAGGAAGCAGGCAGTAGTCACCGCTGACAACACCCGTGCCACACAGGTTTCCCGGTGAGATGTGCCACAACTGCCTGCCGGTCGCGGGGTCAAGGCAGCGACAGTGACTGGCACCTGCAAGGATCAACCTGTGTTCGTCGTGCAGCAGCACATGCAGGTCCTGACTGGAATGGGATTTCTCACCTGCAGCAGTGTGCGAGACAGACCAAAGTGTCCGCCCCGAAGCAGCATCGATGCAGGAGACAGCGCGTTGACCAGGCTCAGAACAGACAACTCGATTTTTTGTGACGGAAGTCATGATGCCGGGCATGTGGTCATCGGGAGTTTGTCCTGCCGGATCAGCCTGCAGTTGCAGCAACCGGCTGCCCTGCAGGGCTGAGGTATCGACGGCCAGTTGCCGCGCCCACTCAATTGAGCCGTCCAGTTGGCTGACGCTCACCAGCAGTCCGGTCTGGAGTGTGCAGATGATGCTGCGCCCGCTGGCAGTGCATTCCGTCGTTCCGCGATACCGTTCGGGAAAACCGTCAGCCGGGAGATATCCGACGGGTTGCTGCCAGAGAACTTTTCCGCTGCGAGCGTCAAGGCAGTTGAGGACAATGAAGTCGGGGGAATGCGTAATGACAAACACCTGCATCCCAACGGTTTCCGGGAGTGAAACGAACAGGTGTCCATCGAGCGTCTGTCCGGATACATCCGGTTTCGTATCCGTGTCAGGTTCTGCTGCTGGAGGAAAGGTCGGTGTAATCTGTATCGCTTCACCGAGGTCCGTTCCTGCTGCCCAGCGGACCTGCGGCAGTGCCTGACCGACGGGCAATTGAAGTGAGATCAGTCGTGAGCCATGTCTGTGTTTCGTTGTGCGATTCCCGGGCGGGAATCCGTTCAGAAGGTTATCCTGCGCATCCTGCTGAAGTGGAAGAAAGCCATCGATCACAAAACATGAAGACCGGCTGGTGACGATTCTGCCCCACGTGGGCCGCAGCATTTCGCGTGTGAGCGGTGATTCAGGCTGCCCAAGTACTCCGAAGTGCGAGTGCAGACCGGAAACCGGCAGAAGGGCGGGCAGCGACCACGCTTCCGTGCCGTCGTTTGAATTCAGTGCCACCAGTCTGACGGGAGTTCTGACCAGCACCCACGTCTGCCAGCGTGTGGCGGGCCAGCGATGATACTGCGGCAGGCGGATCGGGGGATCGGGAGCAGCCATCAGCAGTAGCTGGGAAAGGTCGGTCGCCGGCAGTCCCGGCAGATCATGCACTCGCTCCCTCCACGTCCAGACTGGCTTTGGCCATGGGAGCGGAACAGTGGAGTCCGCAGGGGCGGGCGGAATCTGTCCTGCCCGCTGATTCTGCTGACTCCTTTGAACGGCAGATTCGATCAGTGCTCGAAATGCCGGCAGACGAGCCGCAAACGACTGCTCCAGATGGGTTCCGGACAGATGTTCTGCCAGTTGCTCCAGTCGCAGCTCGGCGCTGCCGGGGTCACCGCGCAGGCAGGCCAGCACGATGAGCAGTGTCTGAGCCTGCAAATCGGTCTCGGTCAGTGGAAAGCGGCGGCAAAGATCCAGCAGTTGTTGCTCGTCCGCAGTGGCCACTGCCGTCTGCAGTTCAGCAGCAGCGACTGTTGCTGCATACTGATTCCACGATTGCCGGGTTTCCGGAGCCGCGGTCTTCAGCCACTGAATTGTTGCAGCCCGCAGTCCTGTCCAGTTGGCCTCGCCCGGCACTGGCACATCGGCAGATCGCGAGAACAGATCCTGCAGCCGCTGCAGCGATTGCTCGCCGGGGGCAGACTGCCTCAGTTCCAGCAGTTGCTGTTCGTCGCCGCGTGACCTGAGCATGAGGTCTGACAGGCCGCCTGTCGACTGCTGATTCTCGTCAGTGGCCTGCAATGGGACCCGAGCGCCGCAGCAGATGATCAGTGCACACAGCAGGAAGCAGATGGTTCGAATCCAGGGGGACATCAGGTTGCCCTGTGATCATTCAGCCGAAATCACCATGGTGAATCAGGTCATCCTCGGTCACGATCTCAAGCCCTCGCTCGCGAATGACCCGCAGGACCTCTTCGGTCTCGGATGCATACAGAGCAATGGAGCCACGTCCACCGCGTTGATAGAGCATGGGGTAAACATACTCGACGTTCAGTTCCGCAGACATCAGGCTGCTGAGTACGGCCGTGTGAGGCTGGTCAACGCGCGGCAGCAGGACGCCGATCACGTCGGTTTCAAAAAAGTGCATGCCCGCAAATCTGAGCAGTTCCTGAGCACGCTCATAATGATCCACAATAACGCGAGCAACGGCGCAGTCAGAAGAATCAAGAATGGACAGAGCCATGATCCGCAGGTCATCGCGCTCGATACGTCGCAGCAGGTCATGCAGCGAGCCGACGCGGTTTTCCAGAAAAATGACGAACTGTCTGAGACATGGCCAGTCGCGTCCGCGAGTGGTCGCCGGTCCGATCGCTGAATCTTCATCCCATGATGATGGCATGGATAGGTGACTCCGTGCTGCCTGCTGTCACAGTTTCCCCCGCTGACTCGCAGCGTCCCGCACAGTAATCAAATGTGCGAGCCGGTGAAATATCAATCCTGCAATATCTGCCGATCAAAGCCGAGGCGGATCATCGGGGACAGCCAGAAGTATACCCACCAGCAGATCATAAGCGGCGTGACAGCCAACTGTGATCCCAAAACCCCTCAGGAGGAAAACACAGGCAAAAAACAGCCCGGCAGCGGCCCGAAAGGAAAAACTGAACAGGTGAAAAGCGTCGGCCTGAGGCCCGATGTGGTGTGCGAGGGCAAACAGGAAACTGGTCGAAACGGCTGCCATGAGCGCCGCCAGACTGCGGGGAAATTCAAACAACCTGAAAAACAGAAAAGCCACAGGGACCAGCAGCAGCCGAAACATCACCTCCTCATACACTCCCGCACCAACGAACGAAACGGCGCGAATCAGCGGCGGAGAAAGTGACTGCAGAAGAGGACGCTCTGCGATTTGGCTACCCCAGTGGAAAGCAAAATCGTGCAGGCGACCGAGAGCCGCCAGTGACGCTGCCAACAACAGGCTCTCCGCCAGCATACCGGCCTGCGTGGAAAACTGCAGGGACCAGGGATGCCGGCCCGCTATGTGCCAGAACAACAGGATCCCCAGCACCAGAACCGGCAGCAACAACTGCCCTGCCCCGGCCTGTACCAGCAAAGAACGCAACCAGAAATCGGCTCCGTTTCGAACCAGATCCGGATCACTGACCCCAGCCGCGAAAACTCCCCACTCGTAGATTCCCAGCCACGGCAGCAGGAAACACAGACTGGCAAGCGGCGATCTTGCCTCGTTCCAGTAATCCGGTTGGCCTGAAGCATCCGACATGAAACCACCAGGAACTCATGGCCACACGGCTGAGACATCCCTCTGTTTCAGGTATCGGCCTGTACCAGGGTTCGTATGCAGCATCGAACGAATCGATTTGCATATTCAGTTGAGGCAATCGGCGGATCCTGCCGGTGTGGCAACGGGGCATTACAGTCGCGTTGCCAGTCTTGCAGCCAGTCTTTTCAGGGCGGGACTGACATCCAGACTGTCCAGATGCACGTTCAGAATGCTGAAACAGTCCTGATTGCCGAAGGCCGCATGCAGTGCTTTGTCGAGGTCGCCTTCGGTGTGAACCTCGAATCCCCAGCCAGCACCCAACAGGTCCGGCAGTCTGTGGTAATTCCAGTTGAGGATGTCATTGAAGGGCCCCTCCTGAATGAATCTCTCGGTGGAATATCCTTTGTTATTGAGTACCATCACGATCGGGTTGAATTTCTGCCGCACGGCCGTGGAAAGTTCCAGACAGGTCATCTGAAACGCACCATCACCGACAAGTACCAGTGGTCGCAGCGATCGATTGGCGATCTGAACTCCGACCGCCGCCGGGATGGCGAATCCCATCGAGGTATAGTACGCAGTGCTCAGGAACTCGGTATGCTGAGTAATGCTGAGATCCGCAGCGGCAAACAGCGAATCTCCGGTATCCGAGACGACAACCACCTGCTGATCAAGCACCGAATTGATTTTCTCGAACAGGCGGGCGATGGTGATTTTTCGACTGTCTGATGCCTTCCACTGGGCAACTTTGGGCTGACTGATCTTCGGTGCCGAGCGCCGGACGGTGAATTTCGGATCTGCAATGGCCCTCATAAAGTCGGTGAACAGGACATCATGGAAATGATGATGACCGATCCTGAGCTTTTCGCTGGTGGCATACACGCATTTGGCCGGATCCAGCTGTGCCGTGAAGCCCCCAAGATTGATATCGCTCATGAACGTTCCGAGCAAAATGATGCAGTCCGACTTTTCCACCCGTTTCTGCACTTCGGCTCGACCCATCGCCCCTTCATAGATTCCAAGATACAGCGGGTGTCGTTCGCTGACGACAGATTTCCCCAGCAGTGTAGCGCTGATCGGAATATTGTTCTGCTCGGCAAATGCCAGCAGTTCCCGCTGCAATCCGAAGCGGTGCACCTCAATGTCTGCAATGATCACAGGAGTTCTGGCGTTTTTCAGCTTTTCCCGAGCCTCGGCGACTGCGGCCTGCAGTGCCTGGGCGTCACTCTCCACCACTTCGGACACCGGCACGTGCGGATGGGGGCAGCGTGCAAGCACCTTGTCGCGGGGCAACTCCAGGAAGACCGGTCGTTTGAAACGGACACATGCGGCCAGTACGCGATCAATTTCCCGGAAGGCCGTCAGTTCATCCTCCAGTGACGCCGACGCCACCGTCAGTTTTTCGAAGACATCCCGCTGAGTATGGAAGTCCCTGACGCGATGGTGCAGCAACGGATCCGACCGACGCTCGTTCATGCCCGGAGCGCCGCTGATTACGATCACCGGGCTTTTTTCTGCATACGCACCGGCGATTGGATTGCACAGGCTAAGTCCGCCAACGCAGTATGTGACGCACACCGCACCAATCCCATTGATGCGGGCATACCCATCGGCTGCGTATCCGGCACAGGCTTCGCTGGTGGTTCCGACCACCCGGATCGGACTTTCCTGCAGCATTCCATAGAACTGCAGCACGAAATCGCCCGGTATTCCGAACACATCGCGAACGCCGTAATCCTGCAGCCTTTTGATCAGGTATTCGGCGATCGTGGGCTGCAATACTGAATCCTGACGCCGCGCTGACGAATGTCTGGTCGCCATCTGAGTCTCCGTTCGTATGTGGGATCCAACGGAAAATGACAGAGTCCTGTCCGTCGAATTCTAGCCACAGTGGCGGATTTGGCGACAACGAAAGGTCAGTTTCTGCTGAGTCTCTGCTGCAAGGCTGAAATGGCCTCCGCGACATCCGGGTCTGCGTTAATCTCTTCGGGTGTTCGCGTGCGGAAGAACGTGGTGCGAGTCTGCGATTCGTCAGGCACGAGGACATCCGGCTGCAGCCCGATTCCGGAGTAATTTCGATCGTCCGGCGAGTAGAATTTCGCCGTAGTCAGCCGGAGGGCCATTTCACGCTCGCCGGGCATTCGTACGATCGTCTGCACGGACCACTTACCGTAGGTGGGACGTCCCACAATCACCCCGCGATTGTGATCCCGCACCGCTCCGGCGATAATCTCACTGGCACTGGCACTGTTGCCGTCCACAATCAGAGCCAGCGGATACGATCGCGTATATGTCCCCGTCACACGGTACACCTGATTCTGATTCTGATTTCTGCCGCGAGTCGACACAACGACCCCGGATCCGATAAATCGTTCGGCCACCGCCGCGGCCGTATCCAGAAGTCCGCCTGGGTTACCACGCAGATCCAGCACCAGCGCCTGCAGCCCTTCCCCCTCAAGGCTTCTGAGCGCGGCATCCAGTTCCTGCACCGTGTCCTCCTGAAATCCCTCCATGCGGATGTATCCGATGCCGCGCTGACGATCCAGCATGCTGCGCCTGGTGATACTGCGAATCTCCACTCGACGTCGCGTGAAATCACCCGAGTGATTCTGGTTGTCAGGCGAAATCCATGACAGTCGGACCGCGGATCCGACAGCACCACGCAGCAACTTTGCCGCATCATCCGTCGACAGGTTGCGACAGTCGGTGCTGTTGATTTCCGTGATGTAATCATCCGGTCGCAGGCCACCTTCCTCAGCCGGACTGCCCAGTAAAACATTCAGCAGATGCATTCCACGGCCTGCTTCGGCTTTCATTTCAATCCCAAGGCCGACCATTTCACCCTGGATTGTGCCGTGCAACTCACGGTAACGGTCCGGTGTCAGCAGCACGCTGTACTCGTCAAGAGCGTTACAGCCACCAAATACGTACTCCAGCAGCACAGCCGAGTCTTTCAGGTTCAATTCACGCCGACAAAGGTCACATACGCCACCCAGCACCTGCCTCGCTTCAGCGGCCCCGGTTACCGGACGATTCCAGTAATTACTGATCAGAGTCTGCCGGACTGAATCGACACGCGACTGGCGAGCCGCCAGATCTGGAATATTTCTTTCAAGGAATACGGGATTCTTCAACGCCATGTAAAGGCTCTCCGTGCCATGGGCGAGGAACCGTGTCAGCGAGACGGATTCAAGATATTCCCGCTGAACACTGCGATAAACGTCCTCAAACATGTTAAGCAACTGAGTCCGGCCACTGTCCTTCAGCATCCCCTGGAAACTCAGGTCGCTGTAACGGCGTTCTACGGCGTGGTGAATACGAGCACGGCGAAGACCGTACTTCAGCGACTGATCGCCCGAAAAGCTGTCGAGAGCCTCTTCGTAAAGCTGAATCGCTTCGCCCCACTTGCGGCCGGTCTCAAGCTCCTCACCCTTCCGCAAGGCGTCCGGGGCACTGCTCCAAGCCGCCGGCTTCATCTCTTCCGCATGACCAACCGCCAACCAGCTTGTTGCCAGGAATACGGTCACAACGATTTTCAAGCAGATTCGGAACACGCCAGTACGCCTTGGAAAAATCGACTGATCAGCCCGGTTTACAGGCTGATGAGCAAGGCATCCTGCCACGTTGGTCATCCTGTCGTTTATGGCGGGATTCTGCAGATGTCCGTGGACATCGCGCGAGCCGCCACAATCGCTACACTAGCAATTCCGATTCGGAAAAACTGATGCACAAGCCAATATATGTCTGCATTTGAGTGGGGTCAAATTCCGAAGCCCGCAAGATTTGCCCCCGTTCTCCAGACAGCTCGTTTCCGAAAGTCAACCAAAACTCGCAGCCTGAACACACGAATCTGAAGAAGTTTATAAGTCTCTTGGCAGCATGCGTTTATGCTGTTTTACGTGGCGGTTGCGCTGGCGGTCTTTGTGCGAAACGAGGCGAGCGAAACCGGGTGTGGAGAAACGCAGATCGGTGCCGTGAGCACATTCGGGAGGCTTGTACACATTGGGCAGCCTGTAGGGGCGGGGCCGAAAGTCTTCGAAAACCTTTCCGGACCGTTTGAATTTGCTGGCGGGCAACTCGTTCTGCTAAACTCGGCCGACAGTGTTGAAAGTTGCTTGCCGCTCGTTCGCCGGTGTGTGTCCTCCTACCTCCCGATCCCCGCCCTGCCTTTCCTGGAGTTTGATGATGAGTCTTCAAGCCAAATCACGCCGCAGTTTTTTCGGGCAGGCCGGTCTGATGACCGCTGCAGCCACTGTCTGGGATTCCGCCAGTCAGGCTGACGAGCGTGACGATCAGCGACCTGTGGTTGTGGGGGTGATGGGCGCCAGCCGCGGTTCAGCACTTGCAGAGGTTTTTGGGCGTCTGCCGGCCGTGGAGGTGCGATATGTGTGCGATGTGGACCAGAACCGAGTGAAGGCGCTGCAGGAGTCGCTGTCTGCGAAACTTGAAAAGCCGGTCCAGGCCACAGGCGATTTTCGCCAGATCCTCGACGACCCTGCGGTTGATGCCCTGATCTGTGCGGCTCCGAATCACTGGCATGCCCCTGCCGGCATCCTCGCCTGTGCAGCAGGAAAACATGCCTACGTGGAAAAGCCCTGCAGTCACAACCCTCAGGAAGGAGAACTGCTGGTCCAGGCAGCGCGAAAATCCGGAAAGTGTGTGCAGATGGGAAATCAGAGACGCAGCAGCCCAACGATTCAGAAAGCCATGCAGCGTCTGGCCGAGAATGCGATTGGTCGGGTGTACTACAGTCGCAGTTGGTATGCAGCGACGCGTGGTTCCATTGGCAACGGCACCCCGGCTCCCGTACCGCCCCATATTGACTATGAGCTCTGGCAGGGCCCGGCAGCACGACTGCCATACACCTCCAATCGGCTGCATTACAACTGGCACTGGGTCTGGCACTACGGCAACGGAGAACTGGGCAACAACGGCATTCATTCGATTGACCTCAGTCGCTGGGGACTGCAGGTGGATTTCCCGGTGCGAGTCGTTTCGTCCGGCGGCCGATATGCGTTCGCAGACGACCAGCAGACTGCCGACACTCAGGTGGTCTCATTTGAGTTCCCGGATCGGCGGCAGATCGTCTGGGAATGTCTGAGTTGCAACCGGCATGGCCTGGACGGAAGCGGCTTCGGTGTCAGCTTTCATGGGGAAGAAGGTTCCATGAAACTGAATGACTCGGGTTACACCATCTTCGATGCCAAAGGCAAGGAAGTGGAAAAGCAGGACGGAGCAGACGGCATGCGTGCTCATGCTGAAAACTTCATCACGGCGATTCGGCGAAATGATCCAACGATGCTGAATTCAGAAATCGAGCAGGGGCACAAGTCGACACTGCTGTGCCATTTGGGAAATATCGCTCATCGAACCGGAGACACTTTGAACTGTGACCCAGGAAACGGGCGGGTGATCAACAATGACGCTGCCATGAAACTGTGGTCCCGCGAGTATGCTGATGGCTGGCAACCGCAGGTCTGATCACTGCCATACAGCGTCAGCAGGTTATGCAAAAATCCGCTCGTCCACCGCCTCTTTGTGAGCTGGGATCAGCGGATCTGATGCACATGCACGCAAACGGGCGTAGAACTTTCAGTCGGCCTTTTTGAAACCTGCCTGCAGCAGCGATTCGTACCCGGCTCGCAGGGGGCGAATGTCGTAGCCCTTACCCTGCAGGATTTCAGCACACATCAGGACTCGCCCGCCGGACTTGCAGTGCAGATACACCGGCTTGTCCTTCGGCAGTTTCTGCAACGCAGCCGCCAGCCCGGGCCCCTGCAGGGAACTGAGCGGCAGAAAGGCAGCGTCCGCCAGGTGGCCAGCATTCCACTCATCCTGCTCCCGCACGTCCACCAGCACAGCCGATTTCTCGGTGACCAGTTGCCTGACGGTGTCGATGGTATCCACGGTGTGGCCGGCATTTGTGAATTGGGGTGTCATTTTCTTTGCTCCGTTCTTTTCTGTGGAAGCGGTTTTTTTGGCCCCGGAAAACACCGGTGAGTCGGGATCACCGCCGGACTGCAGATAAGCCACCAGATCCAGGACTTCGTCACGATTCAGAGTATTGATCAATCCGGCCGGCATCATCGAGACTTTGGCCGGTTGAGTTTCTTCGATCTCGTCACGAGGAATCGTGGTCAGTGCCCCGGGTTCCAGCATGTTTTCGCAGACCATGATGCGGTCGTTGTTGAGGTTCACCACTCGCCCGGTCACAGTACGACCACTGTCCAGCACAAACACTGAGGCTTCGTACTGGTCCGAAACAACCTTGCTGGGCTCGATGATGGATTCCAGCAGGGTGCGGGCATTGTAGCGTCGAGACACGGCTGTCAATTCCGGTCCCACGACGCCCCCGTCACCGGCAAAACGATGACATTTGTAACAGGCTGTGACCTGGAACATTTTTCTGCCGTTTTCGAAGGAACGCCCGGCAAGGCCAGCTTCGACATCGGCGAGGAAATCATCCACCTTCCACTCCTGCACAACCGGGCGGGCTGCGGCCTCCACAAGAGGCTGCCCGCCGGTGGGTTGAGCCTCAAGTACCGTTTTCAAAGCGACCTTTTCGGCGTCAGTGAGCCGATCAATGGCTTCCTGGCGAATGTTTTTCAGGAAGCCCGAGAAAGAGTTGCCACCGCGCAGGGTTGTCGATGTAACAAACCACTGGAAGTACTTCGTTCGCTGCTCGACTGTCCACGGGCCCTTCAGAGCACGCAGGCAGTATGCGTAGTGAATCTGCTCTTCCTGGCTGGGAGCCTTTGCCTGCAGTTCAAGAGTTTTG
>CAITYU010000556.1 GCA_903896675.1 uncultured Planctomycetaceae bacterium | reverse complement strand
TCCTGCGCTGATTCCGGGGCGTGCTGGCCGGGGGGCTCAGGTGCTGTTGCAGTCATCGAAGGGATTGACGGCGGTGGATCCGGAGACGGGTAAGATTCTGTGGGACTTTGACAAGGGGGCGTCCACGATTCCGTCTGCGACCGTGGCTGCGGGGACGGTGTATGTGCCGTCGAACGGCCTGACGGCACTGAAGCCGGGTGCGGATGCGGTTGAGCAGTTGTGGAATTCGGGCAGTATCAGTCCGGCGACATCAAGTCCAGTGGTGGCAGGGAATCTGGCGCTGGTACTGAACAGTTCGGGGGTGCTCAATGCGGCATCCCTGGAGACAGGTGAGCGTGTCTGGCAGCTGCGACTGCGTGGTCCCTTCAGTGGGACTCCGGTGTTTGCCGGTGGCCATTTGTATCTGGTGAATGAAGCGGGTGTGGCATTTGTGGTGAAGCCGGAAGCTGACCAGGGTACGATCGTGTCTGAGCTGGATCTGGGTGAGACGATTCTGTGCAGTCCGGGCGTATCGGGGGGTGGCTTGTTTGTTCGCAGTGACGGTCATCTGATCAAACTGGCGACTCCGAAGTAAGTGACTGGTCTGCTGCAGTATCCCGGGTATTCAGAGGGCGGTGCGTGACAGTGGGCGGAGTATCGGGCAGTTGGGTTGTGGTGCAGCGCAATCCGCTGTCCGGCAGTGGTCGCGGGGTTCGGGAGCTGATTCGGCTGGTGTGGGCGCTGCGGCGTCGTGGTTTTCGGGTGCGTTTGTTTTCGGACCGCGTTCGGATGGATGCGTGGCTGCGAGCTGCGGCAGGTGCTCGTGAAGTTCGGTGCATTGTGGCTGCTGGTGGTGACGGGACGGTGGCGGATCTGGTGAATCGTCATCCGGGTATTGCCGTGGCTGTGTTGCCACTGGGGACTGAGAATCTGCTGGCGAGATATCTGGGTTTCCGACGCAGCGGAGAGGATCTGGCGGAGGTAATTGCCGGTGGGCGGGTGCGTCGTCTGGATTCGGCTGTGTGTAATGGTCGCAGGGCGTTGCTGATGGTCAGTTGCGGGCCGGATGCGGACGTGGTGGCGGAAGTGCATCGGCGTCGGCGGGGTCATATTTCGCGGCTGAGCTATGTGGTACCGGTCCTGCGAGCGTTGTTGTGGGGTGGCCTGCGGCGTTTTGAGGTGACGGCGTCCGAGCAGTCACAGTTGAGAAGTGGTTCTCATGTGATCATTTCGAATGTGCCGCGATATGGTTTTAAGCTTCCTTTTGCTCCGCGTGCAGAACCGGACGATGGTTTGCTGGATGTGCGGATTTATCATGGCAGTGGTCGTCCGGGCATGTTGTGGCATGTGCTGCGTCTGAAGCTGGGGCTGCCCATCGGTGCTGGCGAGGTCACAGTATTTCGGGCTCGAGCAGTGTCCGTGCGGGTTGTGGACGGCGGGTGTCCGGCTGATTTTCAATTTGACGGTGATCCTGGCGGCCAGCTGCCGTTGCAGGTACGGGTTGAGCCTGGTTCTCTGAGTCTGCTGACCAGAGCCTGATGTCCGGCTGGTTTCATCTGCACTTTTGCCCGCTGTGGTGTATTCCCTGCTGCCGGTTGGTTACACTGGCAGTTTGAATGCGGATCGCAGATGCGGAATTATCCGGGGAAATTCAGCGGAGGCGTTAGCGGTGCTTCTGAATCAGTCCATGCTCCTGCAGCGTCTGTTGTTGGTGATGTGTTTGTCTGCGGTGATTTTCTCGGGGCGGATATTGCGGGCTGATGAGCCGGTGCCCGCAACGGAGCAGCCATTATCGGCGGAGGTGCTGGCCGAGCGGGCTCGTCAGTCTCTGGTGGTTGTGCGGGCTACGGATCGTACGGGCAGTGATTCGGGGCTGGGAACGGGATTTGTGATTGAGGGTGGTCTGATTGCGACGGCGCATCATGTGATTGGTGATGGTCGTGAGATTCGGGTGGAGCTGCCGGGTGGCAGGCTGGTTCCGGTTGTTGAGGTTTATGCTTCTTCCAGTCAGCAGGATCTGGCGATTCTGAAGGTTGCGGATCTGCAATTGCCGGCACTGCCCATGGCGGCAGACGACAGAACGCCGCAGGGTCGTGAGGTTGTGGCACTGGGGCATCCGGAAGGTTTCCGCAATTCGATTGTTTCGGGTGTCATTTCCGGGCATCAGGACATTGAGGGGGTGGAGATGCTGCAGTTGGCGATGT
>CAITYU010000555.1 GCA_903896675.1 uncultured Planctomycetaceae bacterium | reverse complement strand
GACGGCGACTACCTTGAGGGTGTTGATCAGCCGACCGAGCAGCCTTTGACGCAGTTGCTGCGTGAAGAGGAGGCCGAGCAGCTGCATGAGTGCCTGAAGCTGTTGCCTGAGCTTGATCGCAGCACTCTGTGGGCTTTCTACTTCGAAGGCTGTTCACTGCTGGAGATGGCCCAGCAGTTTGATCGCCCGGTCGGTACGATCAAGCGTCGGCTGCACACTGCGCGCGGCCGTCTGCGGGACGTCATCAACGGCCTGCAGCCGGCGTAAGTTGCAGTGATCTTCAGGAAAGCAGACTCTGCAGCCAGCCCTGCGGTACCGCTGGTTCCAGAAACAGCAGCAGGCTGCAGATCATGATCCAGCTGAACAGCTGCAGATTCAGGACCAGTTCAAACATCAGGTGCAGCAGAATGCCGCTGATCAGCAGCGGCATTCGCAGCTCCTGCACCCACAAACCTGCTCCAAGGACACTTTCTTCAATCAGCGTGCCCCACGTCGCCACGCGAATCAGTGCAGGACGCAGCAGCCACTGCGGAGGTCTCCAGCGGACGTAGGCGTCCACCCAGAGCGGATACCAGGCCGCTGAACCGTCTCGCCAGCGAGGTCCGCTGAGCTTCCATGCGACCGTCCGCAGATACACGATGCTGATCTGCAGCTGCATCAGACGCAGAGGCCACGGATCCATTCGATTGAAGTGACCCGCCGGGAACCCCTGCAGCCAGTGATCCACCGACAAGCCGCCGGCAGCATCCGCAAAGCAGCAGAAGAATGTCAGCAGCCGCAGCAGCGAATCCCCGCTGGACAGAATCCATGGATTGCGGTGATGGATTGACGCCAGCGTCAGAAACACCACGACTGACGCAATGCGAAACTGCCAGCCAATCACAAAACACAGCACCGCCAGCACGTGCACCAGCAGCAGCAGGCGAAATGACAGCCAGCCCGCCGGCAGCAAAGCCTGCAGTGACAAACGCGAACCGCGACAGGCCACCCGCGACAATCGCTCCGGCCAGATCCCGGAATCCGAATAGTAGTCGTTGATCAGGGGCAGCAGCAGTCCCGCATTCACCAGCAGCAGAGTTCCCAGCACCAGCCGAAACAGAACCAGTGTTGCCGTGGAACACTCACCGTGAAAGAACTGCTGCCATGCCGCAGTCATTTGAGTGATGGTCAACATGTTCAGCACACCTTACACGCTCACCGCAGACCAGCGAAAAATCACGTCCGCCCGCTCCGGCCCGAATCGCTCCCGGTCCTTCCAGTTGTTGACCGTTTGAGTCAGACGAATCAGTTCAATCGACTGCACCAGCCGGCCCGCCCCCAACGCCTCCTCCGCCAGAAACTCGCAAACCGGTCGATACAGCCGCTCACCACCCGGACTGAACAGAGAAAACTCAAACTTGAAACTGCGGACAAACAGCATCCGGTGCCACGTCCTGCCAGCCATGGCGGACAGTGGCTCCCACTGCTCCCGAACTCCGTCGGTGAAGGTCACCAGCGCCACCAGCCTGCGATTCAGGTGCACCGGATGGGGAGCAAACATCGCCCAGCTGTGCCACAGTCCCAGATACACCAGCGGCCTTGCCGGCAGCAGAATCAACCGCCGCAGTGCATGATCGGTCGGGTGATCCCAGCACCACAGAAACAACAGCAACCACAGAATCAGCAGGTCAGTCATGCTGGCACCACAAAATCAGCCATCCACTCGTTGCCCCCATCACTTCCGCTCACCCGGCGGCACCCACGTCGCATACGGATGGTCCTCGGGAAAACGCCGCTTCACGTAATCCCGAAACTGCTGGCCGTTTTCACCGCAGTAGCGGTCGTCCCGCTGCAGCCGACGCCAGACCATAAACGGCAAATCCTCCACCAGTTGCTCCCGCCGCTCGAGATCAATCAGGGCCTCCGTGAGCGAATACCCGCGATCACGCAGATGCTTGAGCAGCTTCTCCCACGCACGCTTCCTGTCCGATGCCTCCCACTCCTGCTGCGTCTCCGGCTGTACTTTCAGCATCCTGTGAATGGTTCGGTACTCCATTGCCACATGATGAATCAGCTGCAAATGCTCGCTGTTGTAGGTGTCTGGACTGGTGCCGTTTTCGAGGAACCACAGCACCGCATCGTACCACCTGTTGTCCAGCGCTCGTATGGCAACTGACTCACCACGAATATCCAATGCGTTGAGATTGATCCCCGCCTTCACGAATTCCTGTGCCACGTCAGGTCGCCAGCGGTTTTCAATCGTCTGACAGAGAAACGTATGAACTACGTCGAAACCCGTTTCAGGATTCCGGCACTGCACCGCATGGTTGTATGCCAGTGCCTCCGTCAACCACCGGGCCGAACTGACTCGCCGTGCCGCCTGAAGCAGCAGTGAATCGCCGTCGGAGTACTCAGATAGCCTGGTATCAGGCCATAGGTTTGGTGGAAGATGAAGAGGCACAGTAACATCGCAGCCCAATTCGAGAAGATACGAATAGCTTTTTTCCTGCGAGTGCAGGAATGCCCAGTACACAGGAGTCACTCCCCACTTACCGACAACGTGAGGATCAACTCCCGCAGCCAAGAGACTTTGTAGCCAACTGATGTCACCGCACTGGGCTGCGATGCACAACTCCTGCTCAGCCACACCGGTGAAGAACAGGGATGGCGACTGCCGGTGAAGGGGAAGATGTCGATCTTCCTGTCCATTGGCAGGCACAATCAAGACAAGGGCAAGAGAGGCCATTAGCAATGACCGTACCATCCTCCGTCTCCATTTGGCAGCATTCAAATCCACAAGAGCTTTGGGTAAAACGACGACACAATCGAGCGATCCTACCAACGTTTGTTGAGTGCCGGTCATTGGCCAGGGTCCTTATCGCCAAAAATGTCGAACAGGCGTCTTCGCTGCATCGATGGTGTATGCACCATTAATCCATAGTGTACCGCGCGGATTCCGTGATGCGGCAACATTTTGCCAAGTGGCAAATGGTGCTCTTTGATAACATCCTTAATCCAAAACGTCAACTTGGCCACGTAAACCTTATAGCTCTTCAACCATCCAGTGTCTGGGACCACCCTGATCGTTTCCGCAATCAGGTGCCTATTGTTATGGACAAACGTATCAAAGGGTGACTGCAACCGCACCGCCGTTCCGATAGCCTGTGGAATGCGACCAACGAACGCAAGGGGGCCAAGGTGCTCCTGCACGAACGTCAGCGGGTCATATTCTGTGGAGAATGCCACGATTCGCCCCTCCATCGCCTTTTCTGTCCAATATCGGTTAAAAGCATTTGGTGACCAAGGCAAGTCCGGTTGCAAAACACCGTCGTAACGTTGCGTAATGGTATTGATGTGGAGACCGGCCGCATTGAATGTGTGTGCGGGTAGAGGGTACTTCTCGCATACGACACTCGCTGCACTTGCGAGGCCACCACCGAGAGAGTGACCGGTGGTTCTGCCGCGACGGCCGGTAGCATCGAGCATAGTGCCGAAATGTCCAGCCACTGACATTGCTTCGACATATTGGTCTTCAAACGTTTTTCCCTTAATCCAGTCACTGCCCGACAATCCCAGTCCTTGCAAGACATCATTGACAATATCGCTTAACTCCATGTCTGTCCCACCAAAGGCAAGCACATAATCCAAGCCGTCGGTTGATAGGAAGTCGCGATAAATTGAACACTTGAAACCGCTTTCTGTAATTCTTCCGGTGATGATTTTGTTGACTGCATCTACACTAAGGCCCAGCCGCAGCATCATCTCGCGGTCCAGCAGTTGCTGGCCAAACTGCGGCAGATCTTTGTATCCGTAAACGCCCTCGGAAATCAGACTGTCACGCAGGACGATACCCGTATGCGCTACCGAGCTGCCCCAGTAACGCCCACTGCGATGAAACTGCAGGTTGGGGTAGAAGCGATCGCGGTCCGTCGTGACGAGGTACTTCACCGAGTCCTCCATGGCAAATCGCCAGAATTCACGCGAATCCGGACGGTGATACACGCGCAGCTTCAACTCGTCACTGGGACAGCCGCGATTGGCTCCCTGCAGATCGTCGTGTCGCCGCTGTGCCAGCAGGGCCTCTATGTACACCTGATTTGAACCACCCAGCTCGTCCCGGGAATAAATCCGCCCCGGTGTTATCAGATCACCACCGTCTTCGATCGGTCGCTCCTTCAACTCGCTCAGACTGTCCCCGGTTTTTCTCCACAGACGAATTGCTCCGGATTCACCCCGCAGTTCGGGATGCTGAAACAACAGACCAGTCTCACCCGCCGAAACCGGACCGGTGCTGAAAACAACAGGCGTCCATTTCAGCCCATTTCCCTGTGGTGGGACCGTGGGATCCTCAGGAGCCCCAGGGGCCGGTGGCGGATACACCAGTTTTCCGATCCCGTATTTGCTCTCCTCCAGTTGCTCCTGCCAGCGAGTCCGCTCAGGCGGCAGCAGATCGCTGACATTGTTCGAATCAATATCCAGATCGACGTCCCAGACCGTGTAGCTGGCCGCATCAAACAGATGCCGCTCAACAATCGCATTGCTCTTCCAGATCAGACTGACTCGGTCCCGGTCCGCCTTTGTGCCCTCGACCACCAGTTCCAACTGCTGCTGATAGTCCAGTTCAAAGTGATTGCCCACGAACACTCGCTGCCAGCTCGGTCGCTGATTCGCAGAACCCCGATTGTATCGATAGATACGGACTGACGACGGATCAAAGTCCAATTCGAAATGCATGCGAGTCTGCAGGCCGGCGTAGTCATGGTTCGGACGAATTCTTGACGTCACAAGCATCCGAACCGTGTCGTCCTCGGCAATCGTCATGCCGTCCTCATGCTGCGACAGCCATTCATGATCCGGCATGTCCCGTTCGAAGTCAAAGTCCGAGTTCAGGGGAATAAAACTGCCCGACTTGTCCTCAAATTCGTCGTCCATCAGCTCCTGATTGTGGGCCTCAAAAGCCAGATCGATGTCGGCCGTTTCATCCACCAGATTGACTTTCGCGGTGGCCGATTCGCCCGGCGAGTAATTGTTGCTGCGGTGTGGCACCACCTCCAGCTTCACGTCCTCGTCAGCCTCAAAATGACGGTCCATCATCGAAATCAGTTTGAAATCCACCGATGTCTGCCCGGCGGGAATTGTCACGAGGCAGTACTTCGTGGTG
>CAITYU010000554.1 GCA_903896675.1 uncultured Planctomycetaceae bacterium | reverse complement strand
CCAGGCATCGAAGGCATGCCCGGAGGCCCCATTCCCGGAGCGCCGCCAACAGCACCCGCCCCGGCAACACCCGGCATCTGCGGCATGCCCGGCATCGAGCCACCTCGCATTCCCCCCATACTGCTCATGCCACCAGCCATACCGCCAGCCATACCCTCGGACATTCCGGGCATCCCCGGCATGCCGCCGTTCATCATGTTGCCCATCATCCCGGCCATGCCACCAGCCATCCCGCCAGGGCCACCAGCAGAACCCAATCCGGAGCCACCGAGAGCACCTGCGGCTGCCGGCGAAAGCCCCGTCAGCTTGTCCAGCGAACGCCCGACAAGCTCAGCCATCGTATTCAGACTGGACACCCGACTTTCCGCAGGCAGCGGAGCTGTTCCATCGATGATCGCCACGATCACCTGCGACACCTGCTGCGGATCCACGTCGAGGTTCTTCAGCAGTGCAACCGTGACAATCTCAGCATTCTCTTCCAGCGAAACCGGACTTTTCGCAGAGCCCGACACAATCGCAAACAGAGCCTGCCACGCTTCCTCTGAACCATTCTGAATCAAACCATCAGCCACCGCACTGACCAGTTCGCGGGATAACGTGGCAGCCGGCGCAGCAGTACCACCGCCTGCCCCGCTGAACAGATCCCCGCCCGCCATCTCGCCACCCAGTCCACCGTCGCCACCCATGCCCGGTGGCATTCCAATGCCACCAGGTACGATGCCGTCACCACCCATTCCAGGAGGCATGCCGATACCGCCCGGCACAATGCCGTCACCCGGAGGCCCCGACAGAGCACCATCGCCGGAAGGAGCCCCGGCACCGGGCCCCGGCACCTTGAAACCACGCATCGCACCGACAGCCGGATTGGCCTGATACGCCGTAGCATACTCGGCCAGCATTGCTCCGATGGAATCCTGCGGCGGACGCCGACGTATACTGGACTGCGGCGGAGCCAGCCCCGGAGGTGCCGAGGAACCACCGCCCGATGACGGAACAACTCCCGGAGGAGCACTGGAGTTCTGACCGCCAGCGGAGGCACCCGCCGACATTTCGCTCAAACCAGGAGGAGCTCCGCCGCCGGAACTGGGCACTCCCGAAAATCCGGCCGCCGATGAACCACCCAGCATTCCCGGCATGCCACCCGGAGCCATGCCCTGCATGCCCGGATATCCGCCCGCTGCTGCTGAGCCCGCGGGCATGACAGGAGTCGGTGGTGGTTCCGTACTGACAGCCAGCAATTCCAGCAGCAGCGCCGCCACTGCCGGATCACCCGGTTTCGATTTCACTCGCGCATCAATCGCCTGAATCACGCGACGATCCGACTGCCGCACCGCAGCCTTCATTTCCTCGTCAGTCCACTTTGACACATCGTTGTTGCGAGCCTGCACGGGGGCAGCACCTGGAAACTGAAAACCACCGGCAGCCGCACCCATGGCACCGCCCGCACCTGCCGCCATCTCACCGGCCGGTCCGGCTGCCGCACCGCCCGCAGTCGTCTCTTCCGGCGGACCACCCATCGCCCCCATCGGCATGCCGCCCGGAGGACCGGATTGCATCCCACCGGCCATCGCACCTCCGGCGTCCGATGATTCACTGCCGTCAGGCGGCGGAGCCATGGCCATGCCACCACCGCCGCCCGACGCCGGCTCGGCACTTGCCGAGGCCCCAGCCCCCGCGTCCGCTGCCGGTTCCTCACCACCACCACACCCCATCAGGGTGCCGCTGGTGAACAGCAGGAACAGCGCCAGACCGTGGCGAGCAGAAGTCTGAAAACTGCCATGGCACGAGGAAAACCAGCGGAACGGAGCCACCTTGAGATTCTCCGAAACAAACTTCGAGGCTTGCGGTGAGCACGACAAACCCTGCAAATTACGCTGAAGATCGTTGCGATGCAAGCAGGGAACCACCCCCGCAACTGCCGATTTTGCCGCGGGCAGCCGCAGAATCGGTCAGGTCCACCCAGCCTGCTGCCTGTTTTCTTCACTCACCCCCCGTTCAGTTCCGGAATTCCCCACAATTTCCCGGAAATTGCCCCCTGCACCCGCGGCGGTTCGTCGTAAGATTCCACAGTGGTTCTGCCCGTCGCCCGGAATCCTCGAAATGCCGTGTTCACCCACAATTCCTCGCATTTTGCTGGCCCTCGCGCTGCACTCAGCAGCGATTGCCGGGTGTCTGTGCGCGGTGGCTCAGGCCGGTTGCGGTGATTACCTGCACACAAAAATGGGTCCGCCACCCGGAATCACCACCGGATCCGTCCTCGTTCGGCAGACGCAGGGCGATCCGCCCATCGCTGTCAATCACAGGCGACTCAGGCTGCTGGCTGATCCGCAACTTCATCCCTCCGCCGACATTGCTCGCCCGGCCTCCCGGCAAGGGCGGCAACAACCCTGCACAGGCTGGCAATGCCAGCAGCAGAAAACGCCATGGTTGCCAATGCCGCGACCAGTGCCACAGGTTTCGTCAGCCGCCGACGCCGTGCTGGCTGGCGGTCTGCACTGCCCGTCGCACGCCCACGCAGACTCTCCGCTGTGGATGCTGCAACCATTACCAGCACGGTCTGCCCCCGGTCGACCGATCGATTATCCCCCGAAAATTTCGGCCATGGTCGGCTAAGCCGCCAACTCCTCCCACGCCTGCAGGAATTCCCTGCCACCGCGCTCGCATCAGTCAGCAACCCTGAGCAGCGCCGACACTGCTCGCCGGCTTTGCAGATCCCGGACCCCGTCCGCCGCAGCCAAGGCATCTGAAATCACTTACAGTCATCCGAAAGCCCTGTTATGTCTGCTGTCTCCACCGAGCCCCGGCCTGAACGACGCCACGTGAAAAAGGCCATCGGCCCCCGCCTCAGAATCGTCTTCTTCGTCATGCTGGCCCTGCTGGCCATGATTGCCGCCAACAGCCTGTACCTCGCAGGTGTCACGTTTCTGGAATTCTGGACCAAACGCACTTTTCAGGATTACTTCTATCAGTGGATGTTTCTGGTCCACATCGTCCTCGGACTGCTGATCGTCACGCCCTTCCTCGCCTTCGGCATCATCCACATGCGGAACACGAAGGACCGCAAAATCCGTCGCACCGTGATGATCGGCTACGCCCTGTTCGGCGTCTGTATCGTGGTGCTGACCACCGGCTTCCTGCTGTTCCGCAGCTTTGTTGACCTGAAGCAGCCGACCGTGCGGTCGATCGTCTACTGGCTGCATGTGGCGGGGCCAGTGGCTGGTGGCTGGCTGTACTGGATGCATCGACTGGTGGGACCGAAAATTCGCTGGCGTTCGGGTCTCGTCTGGGCCGGGGTCGCCGCAGCATCAGCCGCCGGGATGGTCTGGTGGCAGTCCACGGACCCGCGCGAATGGAACATGGCCGGACCGCAGTCGGGTGAGCAATACTACTTCCCCTCCCTGGCACGCACATCCACCGGCAATTTCATCGCCGCCAAAACTCTGCAGATGGACAGCTACTGCCGGAAATGTCATCAGGACGCCCATGATGACTGGGTCGCCAGTGCCCATCACTTCAGTTCGTTCAACAACCCGGCCTACCTTGCCAGTGTGGCTGAAACTCGCGAAGTCAGCCTCAAACGCGACGGCAATGTCCAGGGCTCACGATTCTGTGCCGGCTGCCATGACCCCGTACCGTTCTTCAGCGGAGCCTTCGATGATCCGCAGTTCGATATGCTCAATCACCCCACGTCACAGGCTGGTATCACCTGCACCGTCTGTCACGCGATCACACACGTCAACAGCAACCTCGGCAACGCCGACTACACCATTGAAGAGCCGGAACACTACCCGTTCGCCGGCAGCGACAATGCCGTGCTGCAGTGGATCAATAATCAACTGGTCAAGGCCAAGCCGTCCTTCCATAAAAAGACGTTTCTCAAGCCACTGCACAAGTCGGCTGAATTCTGCGGCGCCTGCCACAAGGTGCACCTGCCGTTCGCACTCAATCACTACAAGGAATGGCTCCGCGGACAGAACCACTACGACAGCTGGCTGCTCAGCGGTGTCTCAGGTCACGGTGCCCGCAGCTTCTACTACCCCGAAACCGCGCAGACTGACTGCAACGGCTGCCACATGACGCTGCAGGAATCGGATGACTTCGGAGCCCGCATCCTCGATGATTCCGACAAGCTCAAAACCCACGATCACTTCTTCCCGTCAGCCAATTCCGCCATCAACTGGATGACCGGCAATGATCGACACATCGAACGCCACAAAGCCATGCTGAAGGGCACAATGCGAGTGGATGTTTTTGGAGTCCGCGAGGGCGGCACACTGGAAGGTCAGCTCACAGCACCTCTCAGACCCCAGGTCCCGGCACTCAAACCAGGCTCCGCCTATCTGCTGGAAACCGTCATCCGCACACTGAAGGTGGGGCATCACTTCACACAGGGCACCACCGACTCCAACGAAGTCTGGCTGGAAGTCACTCTCACCAGCGGTGACCGCACACTGGGGGCCAGCGGGCTGATCGGCCCGGATGGTTCGGTCGATGAATGGTCACACTTCGTCAATAACTTCATGCTGGACAAAAACGGAAATCGCATCGATCGCCGCAATGCTCAGGACATTTTCGTGCCGCTGTATCAGCACCAGATTCCACCGGGCTCAGGGCAGACGGTGCATTACAGTTTCAGACTGCCGGAAGATGTCTCGCAGCCGCTGCAGGTCAGGGTCCGACTGCTTTACCGCAAGTTCGATTCGATCTATATGAATTTTGTGGATCAGAAGACGGCCGAGCTGGGGCGCCCGATTCGCGGCCACCAGCAGGGGCAGCCGTGGCGGAACGAACTGCCGATCCTGGTTGTCGCGGAAGACTCTGTGGTGTTCCCGATCGAGGGTGGTGCAGCCGTCCGGAATGCCCCGCGGGAAATCCCGGAATGGCAGCGGTGGAACGATTACGGTATCGGAATGCTGCTGAAGGGCAAGTCCGAGCTGCGGCAGGCCATGGAAGCCTTCCGCCGGGTCGAAGAGCTGGGCCGCTATGACGGACCGCTGAACCTGGCCCGTGCTCTCGTGGAGGAAGCCGGACCAGGGCAGCTGGATGCAGCCGCAGCCGCACTGCAGCGCGCGGCTGCCTGCAGCGAGCCGGCTGCACCGCCATGGACCGTCGCATGGCTCAGCGGTGTCATCAATCGACAGCAGGGCAGACTGGCGGAGGCGGAAGACAATTTCCGTCAGGTGGTTGAACAGAAAACCGCAGAAATGGTCCGGCGGAAAT
>CAITYU010000553.1 GCA_903896675.1 uncultured Planctomycetaceae bacterium | reverse complement strand
GTCACCGGTCTCACCGTCACTGGCACCGGTTCAGTCCGCATCAACAAAATGGGCACCACTGTTGATGAAACCATCAGCACTCCCGCCGGTGATGTTGCCGTTAAGTTCGACTCTGCCACCGACGTCACGCAGATCCGCAGCACACTCAACCTGCAGTTCCAGAACTTCGTTCAGGCGTCCGGCGAATTCCTGATTGAAAAGAGCACTCTTGGAGACTTAACCACAATCACATTGGCTGCAAGTAACCTGAATGCCTTCCTCGGCGTAAACTACAACGCCACTGGCGAATTCGGAGTCAAAGTCACTGGCGCCGGTGTCGCCATGCTCATTGAAAAGCAGAGCACAAACGCCGCCAAATACGCCATCAGCACCACCGGCGGTACCGTCGGCCTCGTCGGACTTCCCGGTGTCGATCTCATCGGCCCACTCGCTCTGAACATCAACAAGCTTGGCCGCGCAGTTGACATCAATTTGCCGACGATCAGCGGCATAACTTATCCGTTGACGTTCACAGCGCCGGATCCGATTCAGCGACTTGCCGGTGACATTGACCTCAGCATTTCAGGCTTCACAACCCTCAAAGGCACATTTGCCTTTGAGAAGGAAACCGACAACGGCACGACCGAAATTCGCGTCGCGGGCACCGGCATCAACGCTCTGCTCGGCAGTAACCCCGACGGTATTCTGGGCAACACTGACGATATCGGCGCAAGAATCGCAAACGCCCGCTTCGGAGCCGTCCTTTACCGCAGCTCGGCCGGGAACACGTCGTACGCCCTCGATGCCAAAGGCACCGCCTCACTCGTCGGCATTGACGGCTTCACACTCTCCGGCGATCTCTCCGCTCGAGTCAATACCACCGGCGGGGCTGTCAGTGAATCCATCACGATGCCCAGCGGTGATCCGGTCGTTGTCCAGTTTGACGCCACAGACTCCGCTGCTGTATTCAGCGGCACCGTAAACGCCTCTGTCGCCGGCTTCGCAGCCATCTCCGGGGGCTTCTCGATCTCCAAATCCAATGATCGTCTGTCCATCGCCGCTGCCGGAGTTACTGCATTTGTCGGTGCCGGAGACACCGGCCTGCAGCTCTCCAGTGGCAAGCTTGGAGTGATCGTCGATACGTTTTCGCAGAAGTTCGCTGTTGTTGCGGAAGGAGCCGTCTCGCTCTCTGGTGTGTCCGGGTTCACAATTTCCGGAAATGGTGCTGTTCGCATCAATAAAATGGGCATTGCGCTGAATGAGACGATCGGTACGCCGGGCGGGGACGTAGCCATCAATTTCCCGACCGACGCCGAAGTCGTGCGACTGTCCGGATCCATCAATCTGACCGTTTCCAGCTTTGTCAGCGGTTCCGCCACGATTGCTGTTGAGAAGACTACCGTCGGCGACCTCACAACACTCATCGTCGCGGCGAGTTCAGTGACTGCGTTCCTTGGAACC
Organism: uncultured Planctomycetaceae bacterium; assembly: GCA_903896675.1. GTDB lineage: Bacteria > Planctomycetota > Planctomycetia > Planctomycetales > Planctomycetaceae > SXXK01. The sequence goes on along the minus strand of CAITYU010000553.1, from coordinate 1,703 downwards.
GGAGCCAGCACTGCAGATACTGCAGATGACCTCGGGGTCAGGCTGAAGAGCGGCGCGATGGATCTGCGGATCCTGAAAAACACCGCCACGGACTCCTCAACCTACGCCTTTGCCGCTCGCGGCAGCGCCGAACTCGTCGGTATCTCTGCACTCACGGCTTCCGGTACTATTGTGGCCCAGAAGAGCACCGCAGCCGAAAATCTCGTCCTCGACTTTGGTACCTTAGACACTGCGGACGACCTGACTGTCCTGCCCGGCAGCACTCAATTCGGCGGCAGCATCTCACTGGCCATCGCCGGATTCACAACTCTCTCCGGAAATTTCGGGTTTGAACAGCAGACATCAGGCTCAACCACAAAAATCAAGCTTGCAGCCACGGACGTGAACGCGTTCCTTGGCAGCAACCCTGACAACATTCCTGACACCGGTGACGAAGTCGGAGCCAGAATCAGCGGTGCGCGACTGGGAGCTGTGCTGTATCGAAGTGACGCCGGGAATACTTATGCCATCGACGCCGCTGGCACCGCTGCTCTGGTCGGTATCAGCGGCCTGACGCTGACAGGCAGCCTCGCCGCACGAATCAACACAACCGGCGGGGCTGTGAATGAATCGATCGCTGTGCCCGGCGGAGCACCGGTGGCAGTCGTCTTCGCTGCCGACGAATCAGGCCCGGTGTTCAGCGGCACCGTGTCGGCAGATGCAGGTGGTTTTGCATCCCTTTCCGGTGCGTTTTCAGTTTCCAAATCCTCGGATCGCCTGAAGATTGCCGCTGCCGGAGTCACAGCATTTGTCGGCGCCGGTGATACCGGATTGCGATTGACCGGCGGTAATCTGGGAGTCGTCGTCAACACCGATTCAAAGAAGTTCGCTCTCGTCGCCGGAGGTAATCTGGCTCTTGAAGGAATCGACGCTTTCTCCGTCAGCGGTTCCGCAGCAGTTCGCATCAACCAACTCGGGACCCCAATCGACGAAACCATCACCACTCCGGGCGGAAACGTCAGTGTTTCCTTCGCCACATCAGCAGAAATCCTGCAGGTCAGCGGCACTGTCAGCCTGTCCATTTCCGACTATATCGATGCGTCCGTTGCCATTACGGTCGAAAAGGAAACCGTCGGCGATCTCACAAACCTGAAAGTGATTGCCTCCAACGCCACTGCCTTCCTCGGTATCGGCGCCTCCACCCCCTCCACCTCTGACGACATGGGTGTGCGGCTCACCGACGGGGCACTCGATCTTCGCTGGACCAAAGATTCCTCCACCGACACATCGTATTATGCGCTCGGTGCCCGCGGCACAGCCTCACTTGTCGGTATCACCGGCCTGACGCTCACCGGCAGCCTGCAGGCGGAACGCAACACCGGGCCACGTTCCATCACTCTGGACTTCGGTACTGCATCCACCAGTGATGATCTGACCCTCGAATCAGGAGCAAAACGCTTCGGAGGCTCAGCACAACTGTCTATCTCCGGTTTCGTGGACATCAGCGGCAGCTTCGGCTTTGAAGAAACCACGGAAACTGTGGACGGTGTCGAACGCACTCGCATCAAAGTCGCCGCTGCCGGAATCCAGACTTTCCTCGGAGCCAACGGCACAGGCGTACAACTCTCCAACGGACAGATTGGCGCAGTCATCGACAAGCCAGTCAGCGGCGATGCGAAATACGCCGTTGTCGCCTCCGGAACCGCCACACTGGTCGGTATCTC
>CAITYU010000552.1 GCA_903896675.1 uncultured Planctomycetaceae bacterium | reverse complement strand
GCTCGGAGGAACCGGAGCCGGTGGCGGAGAATACTCGGGTGGTACCGGAGCCGGCTGATTGTGCGGGTGCGGCATCGGTACGGGAGCCGGCATCGCACAACCGGGCATTGGTGGAGCCATACAGCCTGGCGTCGCCAGCGGTCCGCTGCAGTCAGGTCCCGGACCAATCATGATGTGCGGAGCATGGCAGTCAGGTGCAGCCATCGGCTGAGCACACGTCGGTGCATGACAGTCAGGCTGCACGAACGGCTGAGCACAGGTCGGAGCATGGCAGTCAGGCTGCATCACAGGCTGTGCACAGGTGGGGGCATGGCAGCCGGTCATCATGGGTGATGAGCAGTCCGGCATCGGAGCACATGAGGAACACTCACCGCAGCCCGTCATGATCGGCATGGCCGGTTCACCGCAGCCACCGCACTCCACACAACTGTTCATACCCGAAAACGGATGCGATCCCCACGAATCCCCGGCAAACAGCGGTCCCGGACGACTCGGCAGACTGGCCTGTTTACTGCGACCGAAGCCGCTGAACAGTGATGTCTTTCCGTTTTTCCTGGCTCCACAATGGCAGGTTTCGGAATGGGACTTCGAGGACCATGAGGAGGAGGAGAGGCAGGAGCTGCGACCGCCGGAAACATTGAGACAGCATCCGGTGGCTGCAAAGGCCGTCAGGCCGAGGAGGAGTAGACAGGAGCGACGCATGGCTTCTTTCCAGACAGGCACCCTTCCGCCGAAAACCAAACGTTCTCAGAGCGCGGAAAAGCTCGTAGTCGATCCATCGGACCAGCCTTCTGGTAAACTTTAACGGTTACGCGAACTTTTTTGTTTTTTCTGATTTTGCGGCCTGCGGGCGGTCGATACGCGCGGTGTCCGTTTCGTCGGAACGGTGTGAACCGCAGAATCTGCCGGTTTTCCCATTCGTCCTGCAGCGATATACTCGTTCGCAGGCCGCTTTTTCAGCCCGGCCGGAATCCCGCATTCACGGAGGAAGCGGCGATGAAAACCGCTGCATTGTGTACACTTTCCGCTGTCATAGCTGCAGGCACGGTGATGCTGCTCCAACAGCTACCCGGGCTGACTGATACCGCCCACGCACAGCAGTTTCGCCGACGCGCAACTTCTGCTCAGGCTGTCTCTGCCGACGCGGAAGATGCTCCGTCCGAGCAGATTCTGCAGGATGCTCTCAGCGATATGACGCCCCCACGCGTCTACAATGCCGCCGGACTGGCACCGGACGAAGCCGTCGCCTCGTTTGTCTACGAAGCCAATGACCGCAGTGTTGTCAATATTGCCACACGCATCGGTGCTGCTCGTGGATTGCTTGGTGAAAATCCCACCGCCGACTCAGGCTCCGGCTTCGTGCTGGACCACCGCGGACATATTCTCACCAACAATCACGTGATTGAAAGTGCCCAGAGAATCCTTGTCACCATGCACACGGGTGAAGAGTTTGAAGGCGAACTTGTGGGGCGTGAACCCATCAACGATCTGGCTGTTGTACGCATCTCAGCCCCGCCCGAAAAACTCGTCCCCGTGCGTTTCGCGGACTCATCGACCCTGAAGGTGGGCATGCGAGTCTTTGCGATCGGGAACCCGTTCGGTCTGGAACGCAGCATGACCACCGGCATCATCTCCAGTCTCGATCGCACTCTGCCGGTCACTCGAGCACGCTCCATCAAATCGGTCATTCAGATCGATGCTGCCATCAACCCCGGCAACTCCGGCGGTCCGCTGATGAATTCCCACGGAGAGGTCATCGGGATCAATACGGCCATCGCCAGTCGCACCGGCCAGAACTCAGGAATCGGCTTTGCCATTCCCTCCAATCTTGTCGCCCGCATTGTACCTGAACTCATTCAGCACGGTCGCTTCATTCGTCCGGAATTCGGCATCGATGAGGTCGCCAAAACCGACGAAGGTCTGCGCATTATCACGATGAGTCCCGAGGGTCCTGCTGCCAAAGCCGGTCTCCGAGGTCCCGAAATTCGTCGCTCCCGACGCGGTATCTTCACCTTCGAATCACGCGATATCAGCACTGCCGATATCATTGTCGGAGTCAACGGCAGGAAAACTCTGAAGCCCGATGAATTCCTGTCGGAAGTTGAAAGCCACAGGCCTGGTGATCGTATCACAATTGAAGTGCTGCGCGGCGGAGAACAGGTCTCAGTTCCCGTGCTGCTGGAGTGAGCCACTCGACCGCAGACGGGCGTCCACGCAGGCCGCTACAACAAGGTCACCCACCACATTGACCAGCGTGCGGGACATGTCCAGTATGCGGTCCACACCCAGCACAATCGCGATGCCATCCGCCGGCACATCGACAGACTTCAGCACCACAATGATCAGCGGTATTGAGCCGCCAGGAACTCCGGCTGTACCAACACCCGCAAGGACCGACATCAGAACCACAGTGATCTGCTGACTCAGTGACAGCTCTGTACCAAACACCTGAGCCAGAAACAGCACCACAACGCCCTCAAAGAGTGCCGTGCCGTTCTGATTGCCCGTTGCTCCCACAGTCAGCACAAAATTGGCTGTCTCCGGCGTCAGCTTCAGTTCGTCATGAGCGACCTTCAGGGATGTGGACAGAGTGGCACTGGATGACGAGGTGCTGAATGCCACGAACATCGCACTGCTGACGCGACGGAAAAAATCCACCGGCGACCACTTCGCAAACAACGCCAGCACCAGCGAATACACTCCCAGCAGATGCAGCAGCAATCCCCCGATCACCACTCCGACAAACGCCGCCAGAGCCCGCAGAATATCCGTACCCATCTGTGCCGTCACCGAAAATACGAGGCACCCGGCGCCCAGCGGAGCCAGTTTCAGTGCCCAGCCGATCACCGTCATCGAAATCTCATACATCCCGCGCAGTGTTCCGGTCAGTACCTGAGTTTCAGCGGGACGCAGCGTCGCGGCAATCCCCGCCAGCAGCGCAAAAAACATCACTGCCAGCATCCCATTACCCTTGGAAGACCCATCCACCGCTCCAGCCATCTCCTGAATCGGATTCTCCGGCAGCAGGTCCACCAGCGTCTGCCCCAGCGGCTTGGCGGCATTGGCCCGATTGACGTTCTCTCCGGCCTTGTCCCGGTAGCGGCTGGTCAGCGTCTTCTGAGTTTCTGCTGAAATTGCCCGGCCCGGTTTGATCAGATTCACCATACCCACGCCGATCAGCACCGCAGAAACTGAAAGCAGCCCCGTGAAGAACAGTGTCGTCAGGCCGATTCGCCCCAGACGACGCAGGTCACCCACATCCACCACGGCCAGAAACAGCGCTGAAAACACCAGCGGCAGAACCACCATCTGCATCAGCCGCAGAAACATCCGACCAATCGGCTCCGCAATGGACACCGCCACCGTCACGGCCTCGCTCGGCTTCCCCCCCGGACCCTGCAGACTGTGAGCCGCGAGGCCCAGCAGAATACCCACAGCCAGTCCCACCAGAATTCGCAGATGACCGCCACCCGAACGCTCTGCCGATTCCGCCACACTCATCGCTTTCAACCCCGTAAACAGTCTGTCCCCGATTTGCTGTCGGCACGCTGCCGCCAGTCTACTGCCCTGCCCGACCCGCTCCAATTACGCACGCTTGCCGTTCAACCGCCTTTTCGCAAAAAATCCGTTCTGCAGTGATTCTCGGCGTTCAACGTAACTCCAGCCACAGAAAACACCACCATGACTCCGGTTCGCATCGGCCGACGCTGCTCCATTCTGCTGACAACCGCCGCAGTGCTGCCCGGCAGTCGCTGGCCTTCAATGGCAGCCAGTGCTGACGAGGCGTCCGATCGGGAACTGATTCCGGCTGTCAGAACAGCCCTGCAGCAGGCCGTCTCCTTCATGTCAGACACCGTCGCAGTCCGCGGCGGTTATGTTTACCACGTTTCCCTGGATCTGAAAAAACGGCGGGGCGAAGGTGACGCCACCGCCACGGAAATCTGGGTTCAGCCCCCCGGAACACCCTCCGTCGGCGAAGCCTTCCTCGACGCGTATGTTGCCACCCAGGATCCCCTGCATCTGCGGGCCGCCATGAATGCCGCAGATGCCCTGCTGTTCGGTCAGCTGGAATCCGGCTGCTGGACTGATCGCGTCGACTTCGATCCCGCGGGAAAAAACACCGGTCGCTACCGAAATGGACGCGGTAAGGCCAATGGCCGCAATTACTCCACACTCGACGATGACAAATCCCAGTCCGCCATCCGCTTTCTGATTCGGCTGGACCAGCTGCTGAATTTCGAAAACACGCGAATTCACGAAGCCGTCAGCTTCGCCCTTGAATCCCTCCTGAAAGCTCAGTTCGCCAATGGCGGATTTCCTCAGGGTTGGCAGCAGCCCGTCGAACCGGGCACCATCGTCAACGCGTCATTCCCGGACTACGACTGGAAAACTGCGGGTCGCTTCAAGAATTACTGGGACTTTGAAACACTCAATGACGGACTGGCCGGTACCGTCGCCCGCACTCTGCTGCTTGCTCACACCACCTACAGCGACCCACGATACCGCAGATCCCTTGAGCAGCTCGGAGAATTCCTGATTCGCGCACAGTTGCCCGAACCACAACCCGCATGGGCTCAGCAGTACAACCATCAGCTCCAGCCCATCTGGGCACGTCGCTTCGAACCACCGGCTGTCGCGGGGTTCGAATCCGAAGATGCCATCCAGACCCTCATGTTCATTGCCGAAAGCACCGGCGATCAGAAATACCTCAAACCCATTCCCGCAGCCCTGGCATGGATCCGCCGTTCATTGCTGCCGGATGGCAGACTGGCTCGCTTTTACGAACTCAGGACCAATCGTCCGCTGTACTTCATCCGTGATTCCTACGAGCTCACCTACGATGACACCCAACTGCCAACACACTATTCCTTCCGAGCGAACAGCCGCAGCGAACAGCTGCAGAAACGACTGCAACAACTGCAGTCAGGACCCCTCGCTCCGGCTCCCGCACGCAACCCGGACCTCAGGTCACTGCGACGCGATGCCGCCGAAATCCTTCAGGAAATGGACTCGTCAGGACGCTGGGTCAGCAACGGCAAAGGACGCATCACGCGCGATATCAAAAGTCAGGATCCCGCCGAGCTCTGGATCGAAAGTCAGGTCTTCTGCAAACGCATCAGCAGACTGGCCGAATTCCTGCGCGCTGCCGAACGTTCTCCCTGATCGTCAACCTGCTCCCACAGACCTCAGCCACCCCCGGAAACCGGCTTCGGAGTCAGCAGCGAGACCACAATCAGCGTCAGAAAACCCAGTGGAATCGTCAGAATCCCGGGCTGACTGAACGGTACGACCGCCGCCGCAGCATCCAGACCGTACACCTTTGAATAGGCTTCGCCGCTCAGCAGAATCCATGTCAGAGATGAAATCATACCCACAAGAATCGCCGCCACGATCCCCTGTTTCGTCACCCGCGGCCAGAACAGAATCATCACCAGTGACGGCAGATTGGCCGATGCCGCCACGCTGAATGCCCAGCCCACCAGAAACGTCGGGTTCATTTTCTGAAACAGGATCCCCAGTACGATCGCCACAGCACCGATCAGCACCGAGGACATCTTTGCCACACGCACCTTTTCCGTGTCAGACATCTGCAGTTTCAGCACGCTTCCGAGCAGGTCATGTGCCACGGCGCCGGCTGCTGCGAGGATCAGTCCACTGACCGTTCCCAGCACCGTCGTGAAGGCAATCGCCGAAATCGCGGCAAACAGCCACGTATTCATTCCCTTCGCCAGCAGCGGCGCTGACATGTTCTCGTCACTCACGTCAAGCTGACCGCTGGTCATCGCACCCAGACCCAGATAAAAGGTCAGCACGTAAAAGAATCCGATGCTGGCAATTCCGACAATCGTGCTCTTTCTCGCGCTGCCGGCATCCTTTACCGTGTAGTAACGAATCAGAATGTGCGGCAGCGATGCGGTGCCGCAGAATAACGCCAGCATCAGCGAGACAAAGTTGATCCGATCGGCCGGCTTCGAACTGCGAATGCCGCGAAATGTCGGATGCTCACCCGGTCGCAGCACCTGACTGCCGGAAGTCTCCTGCTGGTAGTACACCGTCGTCTGACTGCCGTCACCATGCACCAGTTTCTCATTCCGCCACAACACAACTCGACTGTTCTGCAGAGTTCTGAAGAAGCCGAGAAATGACAGCGGGCCGGTCTCCTGCACTCCGCCAGGCAGCTCCTTCACATAACCCACCGGATGCAGCTCAGGTTCGCCCTTCTTCTTCCCCTTCGGCTGTCCATTCACCAGCGTCCTGCCGTCAGCCGTCTTCGTCAGCGTTTGCGCTTCGGATAACAGCCAGTCAGCGTCCTCAGACTCGCCGGCACGTCGCACCAGCCAGACACTGAGCTTGCCCGAGGACCGCTGACGCACCCGGACAAATTTCTCCTTCGCCTTCTCCCAGCCATCATCCTCCACCAGCAGTTCCACATCCTGCAGCGGACCGACGACCGAATCACCGTCAGTGAAGTCCGCATTGGTGATCCGCAGGGATTGAAACTGATAACCGTCCGCACCACCCTCAGAAACTCGCAGACCACGCTGCAGAATCATCCACGTCAGCACCGCACTGAAGACCACCAGCATGGCACCCTTCAGAAACTGTACCCACGTTGTCGACACCATCCCGGCAGTCACCACAATCATGATCACCACCGCACCCACCATCACCACGCCCTGCCAGTGTTCAAATCCCAGCAGCGGGGTTACAAGGGCGCCAGCACCCACCATCTGAGGAATCAGATAAAACACGCTGACCACCAGAGTACTGATGCCGGCCGCCAGCTTGATGCCGCTGGAATTGAATCTGGAATCCAGAGCGTCCGCGAAGGTGAATCGCCCCAGCTTCTTCATCGGCTCGGCCACCACAAACAACGCCACAATCCAGCCAGCCAGATACCCAATCGAATACAGAAATCCGTCGTAGCCGTAAAACGCAATCATCCCGCAGATGCCCAGAAACGACGCCGCCGACAGATAGTCGCCCGCAAAGGCCACGCCGTTCACAAACCACGGAATCTGACCGTGAGCCGCAAAGTAACCTGCGGAGGATTTTGCCTTGCGCCCCAGCCAGAAGCTGAGCCCCAGCGTGAAACCCACGAACAGACAGAAGATCAGGACCGCCTGCGGAGAGGATTCATAAATCACTGCTGCACCCCTTCGGTATCACCGCCCCGACCGGCATCACCACACAGAAAGCCATACACCGCAGACAGCAGTACCGCCCCGAAAATCAGCGCAAAGCCGTAGACCACCGCAATGTTCAGACCGGACAGCACTGTCGATTCCATGCTTTCAGGAGCAATCGCATTGATCGCTACAAATCCGCCGTAAAACAGCAGATACACGAAGAACAGCACCAGACCGTATCGCGAACTGCCGGACTTCATCACGCACACTCCCGCTCACGAAACCCCGGACCCCATGTCACACCCACACCCGACCCCCGCACCCGAACTCAGACATACTGCTTCTGCAGTCGGAAGTGCGGACGTTCATCCAGCCACTTCCCGATTCGATCCAGACGTCCGAGGGCGGTCGGGATGAAATCGAGGGCAGCCTGCAGACGCTCGTTCGGTTCAGCACAACTGAAACGCAGAAAACCGCCACCCGCCTCGCCAAAACACTCCCCACCCAGACACGCCACACCAAAGCTGTCATCCGCCGCCTCCAGCAGATACAGTGCCAGACCGTGACTGGTAATCCCCAGACGATTGCACACCGGTCGCACCGAAGGAAACACATAGAAGGTGGCCGTGGGATCCAACGCACTGAAGCCTTCGATCCGGTTCAGACCCTCGGTCAGCAGCACCACTTTTTCACGGAACTTCAGCATCGTCTCGTCACGCTCACGCGAATCCTGATCCAGAGCCGCACGACCGGCCAGTTGCACGATTGGCGGAGTACATGACAGGGTGGTGTTGATCATCTTGCTGATTGCATCTGTGATCTCTCGCGAACTGGCACAGAAGCCCAGTCGCCAGCCACTCATCGAATACGACTTGCTGAAGGTGTAAGCGGCCACACACTGATCCAGCATGCCGGGCTGAGCCAGCAGCGAATGATGTCGGCCCCGCCACACCATGTGGCAGTATGGTTCGTCGCTGAAAACCGCGACATTCTTCCCACGCACCAGATCAGCGATGTCCCGCAGATCCTGCTCCGTCGTGATCCCACCGGTCGGGTTGTGCGGTGAATTCAGGAAAATGCCGCGAGGAGCCGGGTCGTTGTTCAGGAAGTCTTCAATGTCCGAGGCCTGTGGACGAAACTCGGTTTCCTGACGCAGAGGCTTCAGGACCACTCGAGCTCCCCGACGCTGAATGTTCGGAATGTACGTCGGAAAATGCGGACTGAATACCAGACAGCCGTCCCCCGGATTCAGAAAGGCTTCGCAGAAGAATTGTTCAAACACCTTTGCGCCCGGGCCCACGGCGATATTCTCTGCTGCCGCCGGAATTGCAAATTCCCGCTGCAGAAATCGAGCCGCCGAATCACGAAACTCGGGCAGACCGGGCGAAGGACAGTAATGCGACTGATTGTCGCGAATCGCCTGCAGACCCGACTGGATGGCCGAAGCCGTGCTGTTGAAAGGACTGTCACCGATCTCCAGCTCGACCACATCCTTACCTGCTGCCTTCAGCTTTTTTGCTGCTGCCAGCACCGTAAACGCCGTCTCAACATTCAAGGACTTCGCAAACTCACTCAACTGCACCGACATGACCGTGGCCCCTGACGCATCCGGAAATGAACGTTTGAAAAGCCGGAATATGGCGGAGACCGGGGAAAAAGGAAATGAACCGGACCGAAAACCTCGGCTCAACACTCGCGATGCTGGTGACAAACGCTGGTTTTTCCGAAAATACCTGTCAGGGAAGGGCCCGGGCTCCCGCACCACGGACAATCCCCCAAATCCGCCAACCAACCCCGATTTCCCCCAACAAACAGCCGATTTTTACGTAGTTTGCCATACACGTTGCTTCAGTCGCAGGCCGCCGCAAGCCGTCGGGCCCAGCAATCCCGGACCCTCCCATGATCGAAACTCGAAACCTCACCAAACGCTACGGCAGCCTCATCGCCGCCAATGACATCACTCTCCGACTGCAGGAAGGAGACGTGTTCGGTTTCATCGGACCCAACGGTTCGGGCAAAACCACGACCATGCGGATGATCGCCACACTGCTGGCTCCCGATCACGGTGAAGCCTACGTCTGTGGCAAATCCATCTACACGGACCAGGAAGAAATTCGCCGACTGGTCGGCTTCATGCCCGACTTTTTTGGTGTCTACGACGATATGACCGTCGTTGAATACCTCGAATTCTTCGCCGCCGCCTACCGCATCGTTCCCGAACGACGTCGCAAAGTCGTCGAAGAAAAACTCGAACTGGTCGACATGGCCTTCAAACGCGACGCCATGGTCAATGAACTGTCCCGCGGACAGACGCAACGCATCGGACTGGCCCGCACACTGCTGCACGACCCCCAGGTCCTGCTGCTGGATGAACCAGCCAGCGGACTGGACCCCCGCGCCCGCATCGAAATCCGAAATCTCCTCAGAAGACTCGGACAAATGCGGAAAACAGTCATCGTCAGCAGTCACATCCTGCCGGAACTTGCTGATGTGTGCACTCGTGTCGGTATGATTGAGAAAGGTCACATGATCGTCGATGGCAACGTCGCCGAAGTCATGCGCAAGGCTCGGCAAAGAATCCTGCTGCACATTCGAGTCAAAGAGCGAACTGATGCTGCTGCCAGACTGCTGGAACAACTGGACTGCGTCGAAAAAGTGTCGGTCACAAAAGACCAGATGATCGAAGCCACGCTGAAGCCGGATGTCGAGGATTACAGTAGCCTGCCCACAGAGCTGATTAACGCCCGCTTTGCACTCACACTGTTCCGGGAAGAAGAAGTCAACCTGGAAACAGCCTTCCTGCAGCTCACACAGGGATTGGTGCAATAGCCTGTTCAAAACCTCGCCACACACCTTGCCCGCGAAACCGGACCGCCGTGCGTGAGCCGTAGGCACTGCTGCTTTCAACCACGAAGGACGCGAATCAGAAACGCGAGTGAGTTTGCTGCAGGCGGTGGCATGGGCATTTTTTCGCCACGGACCAGCACGGAATTTCACGGAAGGGGAGAGGGGCTCAGGCTGCGCACTCTTTGAATCGCTGCAGCAGTTGCTGCAACTGCAGGATCTGTCCCTGCAGCAGACCCCAGCGAATTCCTCGAGCCTCGCCGATCTCGATACCCTGCTGCTGGGCGTAGATGATGCGGGCTTCTTCGTCGCGCTGGGCTTTGACGCGAGCGTTGTATTCGTCGAGTTATTCTGGCGTTTGGGCAATCATACCAGGGACTTTGGCGGCTTCGGTAAATTCCGGATCACGCAGCCGGAAGTCCACGTGCAGCTTTGCCGGCTGGCAGGGCGATCTGGACTTCTATGTTGAATTCTCGTCCACGCACGTCTTCGGCCACGACATCAGGGATAAAGAACTTTCCGTACTCAGACAGTTTACTGCGGACGGCATTGATGAAGCGAATTGTCATCGCCTCGCGTTTCTCGCTTCCGAAGAGCATTCTGAAGGCGTAATCGAAAAAGGGGATTGATCCCGATGGCCATGGGTACCTGAAATATCGGGAATCGCGGGATTTGCCGCGTTGAGCTGCGGTTGGGGGCAGGTGTTGCCGTTCTGAACCACAGAATTCAGGCAGCGGGATCGCCATTTTCCGGATTCAGGCGTACCGCAAACGACAGACTCACGGTTTGACCGGGATAATTCTTGTCGTACCGTTGGGAACCACCTCGCCCGACGTGAAAACACGCCGACTCAGGTTCACTTCCAGTTCTTCAATCCACCGCCGCAGCTCCATGCCGTACTCATTCGCCAGATCACTCTTCACCAGCTCACGCAGAAATCCCGCAGCACCATCCTCGGACAGCTCCGCCTGCTCCGCCGTGCTGAAACGCTGCGCGGGATCCGGATGCAACAGTCCCCGCAGCAACCGTATCAAAGCTTCGCTGTACTGAAATTCCTCAAGCGGCAAAAATGCCGGCAGTCGCTCCAGAATGTTCAGCTTCGCCTGAACCAGCTGATCCAGTGAAAGCCCGGAAAACGGACGCGAACCCGACAGCATTTCAATCAGCATGTAGCCCAGACTGGCAAGGTCTGACTGCGGAGTTGCTCGCTGGCCGGAAAGCACCTCAGGAGCCGCGTATTCCAGAGTACAGGGCTGGCCCTCCGGAGGACGCCCGATCCAGAACGCCGAACCAATATCGATGATCTTCACCTGGCCCGTCCGCTTTACCATGATGTTCGATGGCTTCAGGTCGCAGTGTATGACACCACCACGATGCAGAGCCGCAATTCCCTCCAGACACTCCCGCAGAATTGCCACTGCCATCCCCGGCTTCAGACGACAGTCCACCTCGCCCGTCGTGATCACTCGCTCGTTGATGCTGGCCCAGCGACGCTCAGTTACCGCGTCCTGCACAATCTCCAGACTGTCCCGACGCAGAATGTGCAGCAGATCAAAACCATCGATCCACTCCATCTCCAGCACGTAAATGCCATTGTCCAGCTGAAACGAATGCACCGTCACAAGGTGGTCCATCTGAATTCGCGCAACAATCGATGCCACCTCGGCCATCCGACGCATCTCAGACTCGTAATGCTGCTGCGAATCAAATCCCGACGGCGAAAAAAACTTCAACGCCACCGGAATACGAAACGAAGCCGCACCCAGACGCTCCGCCAGCATCACAGATCCCTGACCGCCGGTACCCAGCTGCTTCAGAAAACTGCGCTCGGACGTCCAGCGTATGCCCTGACGACTCAACAGATCCACATAACGCTGCTGCATCTGCTGAATGACTGGATCCGACTGCGACGCCGCAGCCCCGGCTTCACTCACAATTCACTCCCCTCCACAATGCCCGTCGAGTGACCACTAAGAGACTTATCGAGCACTCACTATACGCACTCCGGCACCAAATGTCTGTCCCCGTTACCCCTGATTTCACGCGCAGACTGAACAAATGCTTCGTTGAAAAAAACGGCAAATGAACGTTTTCTTCAAATTCCAGCCAGAACAACTCGCGAACTGCCACCGCGAACCACCCGCTTTCCCACACTTCGCTTTTTTCGCATTTTCTTCACCACCTGCGATTCCTCATGGCCCTCGCCCAAAAACTCGACCTATATTGACGATCATCAAGGCCCGCCAGCTGGGCCCCTCGGTTAAACTCCGATTACAGCGAGTCCTTCCATGAAAAAAATCCTGCTCTCTGCCGTCCTCCTTGCCTCAACCTGCTCCTTCGCGGATGCCCGAGATACCAAAGGGTGCTTTCTCTTCGCCCGCCGCACCAAAACCACCACAACCCAATGGTACCGCGCCAAGGACGGCACGGTCCGCAAAATGCTGCCCTACTGGGACGCTATGCATCGCGCCGAAGATGCTGACAAGCTGGAAACCGAACTGCAGCAGGCCCGGACAGAACTCGCCGCTGCCAACGCGGCCAATGCTCAGGCCTCCGCAGAACTCGCCGCTGCAAAAACTCAGGCCGAAGCCCTGCAGAAAGAACTCGAAGCCGCCCGCGCACAACTGGCACAGCTCAAAACCTCGTCCGAAACTCAGTCTGCCGAACTGAAAAAACAGATTGACTCCGAGAAAACAGCCGCCGCCAGCCAGAAGGAACGTGCTGACAAAGCCGAAAATGCTCACAAAACCGCCATCGGGCAGGTCGCCACGCTGCGCGAAGAGGCTCTGCGACAGGCAGAATCGCTGACCGGAGTCCGCACCGAGCTGAAAGCCACGGCCGAAGAACGCGATGCCCTGAAAGTTCGCTCCGAAGAACTGCAGAAAGCCGTTACCGCTGCCGAAACCGCTGCGAAACAGGCCCGCGAAGAACTGGAAGCCCTGAAGAAAACAGTGGAAGAAAACAAGAAAGCCAGCGAAACCAAACCGGCTGACCCGCCACAGGAAGGTACCACGGAAGAGCAGCCAAAAGTCGAAGGCGAAAAGCCCGCTGATCCAGCTGCAGGTAACTGATTCCCCAAAAACAAACCGCCCGACGGTGTCGGGCGGTTTCTGTTCGGTGTCACACAACCTGTCAGGTGATCAAGCCGTTCAAGGCGTCAAAGCAGGCAGTCGATCATCCCACTTCAGCTCGGCCGGTTTATTCGCGTTCAGCCATTCCGCCAGTGGCAGGACTTCTTCGCGAGTCAGAGCGTCGCTGTTCTTCAGCAGCCCCAGACCCACAACCTTCACCAGATTGGCTGACTCAGCAATCACCTTCGAAGGCGCTGCTCCAGTCGAACGATTCAGCAGTCCCTTTCTGTCCGCCGGTGCCGCAACCGCCTCTTCAGCCGACGCATGACGGTAGGCAAACACCAATGAAGCTCCACAGGCAGGCCACCGCGCGTCACCGGGGCTGCGATTGAATTCCACCGCCGCGTCACCCGCCAGCTGGGCAATCTTCCAGGCCAGTGGATCCAGCCGCATCTGGCCATCGTACGCCCCCCGACCAATTCCCATCGCAGCCAGACAACGCACCTCGATCGGACGCTGACGATCGTCAAGCACCGACGCGAAAACCTTCATCACAGTCGGTTCGTTGGATCCAATGGTTTTTCGAGGACGACGGATTTCAAACAGGACTTCCAGCAGCGTCTGCTGATAAGCACTTTCACTGCATCTGTCAGCCAGTTGTTTGGCAATCCCGTCACAGATCCGGAACTGATCGGTTTCCAGAATATCGCAGTTCCGCAGCACATTTCTGATTGCATCCGCAGCAAAGACCTTCACTGCGTCCGGCTGCTGGTCAGATTCCAGCACGGACAACAGCGTCGTAAGCGATTCAGCGTGCATGCGAGCAGCGGAACCACCGGGAACAGCCTTCGTTTCGTGCAGATGCTTCAGAACCGATACGGCGGTCACACGCGAATCAAAACTGTTCGTCAGCAGCTGTTTTGTGACTTCCAGCACATCACCGCAGAATTTGCGGCGAGCATTCTGCTGGGTCGCAGGGTTGCCGACGTTGCCGGCAGCCCGCTGCATGTCCGATTCCACATCCTTCAACAGGTTCTGCAGATTGGAAGGCACTGCAGAGAATTCCGGGTCCGTCACCCGCAACAGCATGAACTGCAGATAATCCTTGACCTTTTTGCTGTCAGCTTCAGCCGAATAACCGTCCGCCACCAGCTTGGTGTAGTCGCGTCGCAGCTTAGCCGCTTCGTTCTTGTCCAGCACCGTGATCGGTTCACGCAGATTCTGCAAAGCGCGAGCCATTTGCTGCTGCTGCAGAATTCGCTGCTGACAGGCGTCCACAGTGGCTGGTGCTGCCGGAGCTGCTGCGACGGGAGCCGGTGTTGCAGGGGCAGCGGCCGCAGGCGGATCCTGAGCCGGTACGGCAGGGGCCGATTCCTGCGCAAACGCTGCGCTGTCCACCAGACCCGCGAAGCCAATGCACATCGCGGAAATCCAGTACCCGGACTTCCTGCAGCCAGATCCCCGGGTGTTGCGGTCAACAAAGGGCATAAGACTCACCAGATCGGGAAAACTTCTATCGCTGTGACGGTATCGAATATCGTCCAAAACCGTTCAGAATCTGCTAAACATGACAGTTTACCAGGGCAACGTCCAGAATCAGAACGTCAGAAGTGCCACAAATCAACAGTTTTGACGAGGAAATGCGGAATCATCCTCCCGATCCCGCGAAAACCCGCCTCCCGCAGACCCGATTTTTCTTCAATTCCCCGCAAAACCCAGATAATAGCCCATCAGATCCCAACCCTCCGGGAACGCCAATTGCGACCCCGCAGCCGTAACTTCGCTGTATTCCGCACATCCGGATGCGGGAATTCCCGTGCCACACAGGGCGAACGGGCAGTCGCCATGACTGTGCGTTCCAGTCCGCAGAAAGGTGGGGTGATCCGGACACACCAGCAGACGGTACTGCCCCTGCCCCTTCAGCCACTGATGCAGCGGCCCCACGATTTTCTCGTCAATCTGCTCCACTGCCCGCACCTTCTCCTCCACACTGCCTTCATGCGACGCCTCGTCCGTCGCCTCCACATGCACCACCACAAAATCCACATCCGGACGCTGCAGCGCCGCAATCGCCGCTCGACCCTTCGCCGCATAATCCGTGTCCAGATACCCCGTCGCCCCAGGAACCTCCAGTACCTGCCAGCCCAGCAGACGGCCAATCCCACGCAACAGATCCACCGCCGTAATCACCGCTCCCCGCACACCAAAACGCTGCGCAAACGGCTGCAGCGCCGGACGCTGGCCAAGTCCCCAGAGCCATGTCTGAGTGGCAGCCGGAGCACCTGCGGACAGCCGCTGGCGGTTGGCCTCCGCCGCACCCAATACCCCCCGGCTCTCCTCCATCAGCTCCCGCAGCAATTCCGCTCCCGGACCCGTCGGCAGATACCCCTCCACCCGCTGACCCGTGATGTCGTGCGGCGGAGTCGTCTGGGTGGAACGGGAAAAAGGAGCCTCCCCGCCGCGAGCCCGATAAATCAGCAGATTGCGATAACTGACCCCCGTAAAATATTTCCAGTGCGCGTCCCCGCAGCGACTCTTCTGCAATTCCTGCAACAGCTCCGCTGCCAGCTCGCTGGGATACTGACCCGCCGTGAAACTGGCCATTCTCCCGTCAGCAATCGTCACCAGATTGCACCGCACAGCCCAGTCACCCGCCTGCAATTCAATCCCCTGGGCCGCCGCTTCCAGCGGAGCCCGTCCCGTATGAAACTGCAGCGGGCTGTAACCAAACAGACTCATCGTCCCCACATCGCTGCCCGACGGCAGGCTCAGCGGCACGTTGTTCGTCCGCCCCACCTGACCCTCACTGGCCACCGCATCCATGTGCGGAATGCGAGCAGCCTGCAGGGGAGTCCTCCCGCCAAGCCCCGCCTGTGGCTCGTCGGCGACGCCGTCCGGAATCACCAGTGCAAATTTCATCTGCTGCACACCTCAGCGCCCCGCTGTCTTTTCAGCCGCCAACTGCTTCACACCACGCAAATCCAGCTTTCCCGTACCCAGCAGCGGAATCTTCTCCACCTCGATGAAACTGTCATTCGAAGGAATGAACAGATTCGGCAGTCCGGCCGCCTGCAGCCTGTCCGTGATTTCCCGCGGTGACTTCTTCATCGGTTTGTGCAGCACAATCAGACGCTCGCCCTTCTTCGGATCGGCCACCGAAGTGACAGCACACATGATCTCCGTCTCTTCCGTGGCGTCCTCTTCCAGCACCCTCGCGATCGCCTGCTCCACCAGAATGTGCGGCACCATCTCGCCGCCAATCTTCGAAAATCGACTCATCCGCCCCGTGATGCGAATAAAGCCGTCATCGTCAATCACCGCCATGTCACCGCTGTTGTACCAGCCGTCCGAAATCAGTTCGGCCGTCTTCTGCGGCTGATTCAGATAGCCCAGCATGATGTTCGGGCCCTTGATCTTCAGCAGACCCTCCCGATTCGCCCCGAGGCGAGCGCCCGTATCGGGATCAAACACGGCGGCCGCCACCCCGGGAATTGCTCGACCTACCGTTCCGTGACGCACTCCTGATGTCGGATCGGCTTCCGCTCCCATTCGCGATGCCGGAATGTTGAACGAGGCCACAGGAGACATCTCCGTCGTACCATAGCCCTCGATCGGCTCGTATCCGAACTTTTCCCGGAACGCGTCCCGCAGATCATCCGGCATCTTCTCGGCACCCACAATCACCAGATTCATCGACTTCATCTCTTCCACCGTGCACCGCTTGAGGTAACTGCGGAGGAAGGTCGGAGTCGCAGCAAGAATGGTGCAGCGATGCTTTTCGGTCAGCGCACCGACAGTGCGAGCATCCAGCGGGTTGAAGTGATACACCGCCGCCGGATCAGCACACAGCGGCAGCCACATCGTCACCGTATAACCAAACGAATGAAAGAATGGCAGTACGCCCAGCAGTACGTCCCCCGAATGCAGACGCAGCAACTGGTTCACAGCATCCAGATTCGAAGCAATGTTGTTCTGCGACAGCATCACACCCTTCGGCTCGCCCGTGGAACCCGAAGTGAAGATCACGGTCAGTGGATCGTCCGAACGCAGCCGGTTCAGGCCCAGCAGTCGGCTCAGCATTCGCAGCGGCACCAGTTTCCCCTGCACCGCTGCCGTCACACGGTCCATGGTGGTGATCTGAGTCTTCAGGTCTTCCAGAAAAATCAGCTCGGCATCCAGCTTCACCGGCTTCTTTTCAATGAACGCCCGGCTGGTCAGGACCTGCCGAATACCCGCCTCGCGAATACAGTAATTCATCAGGTCATCACTGAGCGTATAGTTCAGATTGACCGACACCTTTCCGCTGAGCGCCAGTGCCGTGTTGGCCAGCACACCACCCACAGACGGTGGCAGCAGCACCCCCACATAATGCCCATCCGCCGCCAGTACCCGACCGGTCAGCAGACGACGAAAAGCCAGCGCACCCATCAGCAGGCGACCGCCGGACAGGACCGTACCCCCGGAATCCCCCGCCTTCATGCGGCCCCACGAAAGACGACACTGACGAATAAATCGAAGCGCCGGAATCATGCTGCGTTCCTTTCGCAGTAACATCGACTGAGCATTCAGTTCCAGAACGGCCGATCGCACAACCTCTGTATCATCAACTTCCGGAATTGCCCGACCAAACAGAATCGACACCGGATAGGGCCAGTGACGCGGACGCTTCCACAGAAACTTCCCCTGATCATAGCTGAAGATACTGCCCCACAACTCGTCCAGACAGACAGGGACCACAGGAGCATTCGTGCCCTTCAGGATCCGCAGCAGACCACGCTCAAATTTCATCAACTGGCCAGTGCGGGTAATTGCACCCTCGGCAAAAATACACACCAATTCGCCCCGCAGCAATGCTTCACTGGCTGTATTCAGTGAAGTAATCAGAGCCCGCGGACCGTCACCGCTGCGAATGGGAATGATTCCGAACAGCCGACCCAGACCACTCAGCACCCGACCCTGCACATAATCTGCATACGCCACCATCCGTATCGGTCGGGAACTGGCCAGCAGGATCAGAATCCCGTCAATCCACGTCACATGATTCGCCACCAGCAGCGCCGGACCATGCTCCGGAATGTTCTCAATCCCGTACGTTCGTACGCGATACACAAATCGACTCAGCAGCCATACAAAAAATCGAATCGTTGCCTGCGGCAGCACCCAGACCACATACACCACAATCGGAATGATGCTCAGACCACTCACCAGAAAAATCTGCGAAGCACTCAGCTCCAGTGGACCCCGCAACAGCCAGAACAAACCCGACACAAACAGCATGCCAATCGCTGTCAGTTGCTGGCAGGCCGCCAGAATCGCGCCCAGCTTGTCATGCGGACTGCGCTCCTGCAGCCACGCCTGCAGCGGTACATTGAATAAACCACCGCCCAGACCGATCACCATCAGCAGCCATCGGGCCATCCACGGAGCATCGCTGGTGAAGTACAGCAAAGTACAGGCGACGCCCATCAGCAGAGTCCCGAAGGGGACCATCCCCAGCTCAACGCGACCACTGGACCACCAGCCCGCCAGCAGGCTGCCCGCACCCACGCCCAGCACCAGCGCCGCATTGAATGTACTGGGATTCGCCTTCAGCAGATTGTCCGCCAGCTCCATCCGCACAAACACATCAATGGACATCTGCGCCATCGCCGCCAGACACCAGAAGAAGACAATCCCCAGAGTCACCCTGAGAATCGCTCGGTCCTGCACAATCAGACGAATGTCACGCCACGAATCCGCTACCAGGTTCCACTGAAACTTCACACCCGGAGCAGCCGCTGCCACCCGACCCGTCAGAAACGCTCCCAGCAGCCCCGCCAGTGCCGTGCCCACCAAAGCCACCGCCGACGCCCATAACCCCATCGTCCGGTCCGCCAGGATCCGGTCCGCCAGACCGTAACCCGCGACCGTGCCCAGAATCACACCCGCCAGCGTCGCCAGGCCCGACCAGCCATTCGCCGCCGAAATGTCGGAACGTCGCACGATCTCAGGAATAATCCCCAGCTTCGCCGTGCCGATGAAGGCCGCCTGAGCACCTATCAGGAACAGAATCAGAAACATCATCGGCACACTGGCCGCCTGTATCGACCACGCACCCAGTGCCACCAGCACAACTTCTGCCACCTTCAGCCACAGTATCGAAGTCCGCTTGCTGAAACGATCCGCCATCCATCCAGCCCACGGCGCAAAGACCACAAACGGCAGCATAAACACGCCCAGACCCAGAGACAATACAAACGCCTCTGAATCCTCAGCCGTCCAGCCATACAGCCGCTTGAACTCTTCACGACCCACCGGAACAACAAGCCACCGAAACATGCTGTCGTTGACCGCCGTCAGGAAGGTCATCAGCAGGTAACCTGCAAATGACGCCGAGAACAGCCGCGGTGCTGCCACTGGACTCGACGCTATTGTGCGTTCAGCGGAAATACTTCACTCCCCAAAGACTGGTCAGCTCGACGACCGGACGGTAGGATTTCACACGGCGGAGCACGCTGCGGATACTAGCGATTCTGGTCGGGGAAATCAGGATCAGATTCACTGCACCCGGGACAATCAACGTATCTCTCTACTTCGGCATTTCTGACTGGACTGAAGATTCACCATGCACTAAGCCGTTGATTATCCGCAACAGTCACCGGTACAACCGTTGCCAGCAGTGCCGCAATCCGGTACTGCGGCAGTTTCTGCCGGTTTGCTGCGGCTGCCGCAGACACGCAACCCCCAACGCCTCACCCCCCCTCCCCTGAAAAAACGTTCAAACACGGATCACCCCGATGCTCGAGCTGTGTGTGGGTGGAATAGATGACGTCCTGCTGGCTGCCGCAGCCGGGGTCGCCAGAATCGAACTGAATTCCGCCATCGCACTCGGTGGCCTCACGCCGTCGCAGTCGCTGATGCTCGAGGCCCGCAGCGCCTTCAGCGGAAAAATCATCGCCATGGTCCGGCCACGGGAAGGTGACTTCAACTACTCCCCCGCTGAAATCCGCCTGATGCTGCAGGATGCCGAACTGCTGGTGCAGCAGGGGGCCGACGGCATCGCCATCGGCTTCCTCAACCCGGATGGCTCAGTCAATCCTGCCCCCTGCCGGCAACTCCGCGCTCTGCTGCCCCGGACACACCTCGTCTTCCACCGCGCCATCGACGTCTCCGTCTGTCTGCCCACAGCCCTCACGCAACTCATCGATCTGGGCTTCCAGACCATCCTCACCAGTGGCGGCTGCAGCACGGCGCTGGCAGGAGCCGCCATGCTGCAGCAACTGCGGCAGCAGGCCGCCGGACGCATACGGATTCTGCCAGCCGGAGGCATTCGCGCTGCCAATGTGGCCGAAGTCCTGCAACTCACCGGCTGCACCGAAGTTCATGCCGCTGTCCGCGAAATCACAGAACCCACACCCGCTGCACATCACCGCAACCTGCACTTCGGGATCCCCGGACAGGGACCCCTCTCCTCAGGCCGCACCTCACACACCGCTCTCCGGACGCTGCTCGACGCTCTGCACGCCGCACAGCTCAGACATCCGAATGTGTCCCAAAACACCCCGGCAACACCCTGAAACAGGTCCTCCAATACCGGTTCCCATGTCCCTCCTCGCCAGACTCCCCGAATCCTGCGATCAGTGCGCCGCCTGCTGCCTCCGCACACCCATTCCGCCGTTCCAGCCCGGAGAAGAAGCTGCCCTCGACGTGCCACCGGAACTCCTCGAACCCATCCGCCAGCGAATCCAGCTCGATCAGCACTTTGATCTCCTCCCCTGCGTCTGGCTCGATACTCACACCCGCAAATGCCGCCACTACCACCTGCGACCACAGGCCTGCCGTGACTTCCAGATCGGCAGTGACCTGTGCCTGCTGTCCCGCGATGACGCAGGGATTCGCTGATCTCTTCCGTTAATCACCACGCCCGCCGGCGGTTCCTGTTCAGTTCGGCCACCCGGCATTAGAATTCCAGGGCCTCACAGCCACAGCACCTCACCCCCGGTTCATGCTCATTCGAGATCCCCATGCCCGTTGACAAATCCGGTTCCCGCATCCGCCAGATGTTCGGCGAAATCGCCGGTCGCTACGACTTCATGAACCACTTCCTCTCCATGGGAACCGACATCTACTGGCGCTGGAAAGCCGTCCGACTGGCCGGAAAACTCAACTCCGCCCCAATCCTCGACGTCTGCACCGGAACCGGCGACCTCGCCTTCGCCTTTCGCAAAAAACTCGAACCCACCGCGCACGTCTATGCCACCGACTTCACTCTCGGAATGCTGCAGCTGGCCGAACAGAAACGCGACAGTCGACAGGTCACCTTCCTCGAAGCGGACACCCTCGCCCTGCCCTTCCCCGCAAACTCCTTCCAGGTGGTGTCCGTCGCCTTCGGCCTGAGAAATGTCGCCAGCACCATCGCCGGACTTCGCGAAATGACCCGCGTCTGTCAGCCGGGAGGAAAAGTCCTCGTACTCGAATTCTCGCTCCCCTCCAACAAACTGCTCAGCCGGCTGTACCAGTGGTACTTCCGCAATATCCTGCCCCGCATCGGACAACTGCTGGTGCGCAACCGACAGGCAGCCTACGAATACCTGCCCCAATCCGTCTCAGAGTTTCCCTCCGGTTCCGAACTCACCGGACTGATGGAAGAAGCCGGTCTCTGCCAGACCTCCTTCCACCCGCTCACCGGAGGTATTGCCACTGTCTACCTCGGCCAGAAACCCCTTTAGTCCCACCCGCCCCCTGACCGGTCACTCAGTTTTCAGTGATCAGTGATCAGTGATCAGTGATCAGTGATCAGTCGTGAGTCTTGTGGCGGCTGAAGCCCCCCTTGGGAGGGCGAGGCTCCTGCCGAGCCGAAGTCAACCGTCAGTGTTCAATTGTCGTTGTTCGCCGACAACCGTAGCCCGAGCATTCCTGCTCGGCCCCGTCCATCAAAAAACACTGGGGATTTCAAGGCTGACGAGGACTACGTGCCCGGGCTTAAGCCCAGACTACGACTTTTGTCCCCGGCGCCATTCCTGCCCGGCCGCCCTTTGTCCGCACAAAGCCGCCATGCAGCGCACGTGCGCCCGTCGCTCAGCCATTCCGTCGCCTGATAACCACCAGGCAAAAGGGCAGCCTCAGCATCTTTCCCGAACTGCTGCCCGGTGGTCGTAGCATGGGCTTCAGCCCGTGTCGTTACCCATAAAATTGGTTGTCTGCGATGCCTCTCCGCCGCTGCATCCCAGGGAATTCAGACTTTTCGGCCTGCAAATTGAAACCGCTCCAATCCGCCAATGGTGATCGACGAATGCATTGGCTGTGAATTCAGGAACAGATTTGTGCCCCCTGACCCGAGTCCATCGGGTGATCGCGAGGCTAAGTTGTGTCTGGGCGTTGGCCAACTTCGGGGC